>CAYXFO010000045.1:0-17253 GCA_964464255.1 uncultured Pirellula sp. | reverse complement strand
TTCATCGCTTTGGCATCCAATCACTGAAGTTAACAATCATGCAAAGCCGTTTGTCTCCTGCGGCGAATTCCGGTGAACGATGGAGGATACGATCTTGATAGGTCGGATGCTTATGCCCTTTAAGAAACACGAGTGCGTTCAGTGGAGCGCGATAGATGACGCCTGGTTCATTCTGATCGATGAACTCTGTCGTGGGTCCAAAGTAAGTCACAAGCATCCGCACATAGACGTTATCACAGTGAAACTTGGGACACGATTGACGCTCGGTCACCTCCCATCGCAACTCCATCTGTTGCTGACCAAACAATTTGAAAAACAACTCGGCAGTGCGGACCATATCATCGGAAAGGGCCGCATGAAGCATCGAGGCTTCTTCTAGTCCTGCTGAGATTTGCGCCCCCACATGCTTCAGTGCAACCGTCATGCGTTTTTCATGAACAGCCGCATCGCGCATGAGGTCCGCAATATCGAGTGAAAGCTCTTGCGGCATGATAATGATATCGGCGGCGGCGCTACTAAGCCGATCAAGAAGTTCTGCTCTACTTCGGACGACAAAGCGCTCAGCACTGGCTGTCTTATCTTCAGCACTAATGAGCATTCGGATGATTCTCCTGTTCTTAAAATTACGTTGTATAGCGGCGTATGTTTGTCGATTCATTGTCGCGCGGGACAATCCGAATGAAGTCAACCAACCGTTGTCGTTTGCAAAAAGCAGCCGAGCAATTTGTGTTCGAATTCAATCCAACCGGACGTCGGTTGATCAAGGATTATTTCAAGTCGACTGTCGCGGCGATAAGCTGACGGGGCATAGCTGGTTGTATCTTTCGCACGGTTGATGGACCACCAATTGTCCTGGCATCGGAAAACACCCTTCAGTCGCAAAATTGGATGAACGTAACCTAAGAGGTCAAGCAGGCTATCGCGATCGAAGATGTCGTCTACGTGGAAGATCCAACCACAAGCATGATGACCAAGTTCATTGTTGGACACTCGCATCGGTCGGCCTGGTGTCGGAGCGACGACCGCACACTCTGCCTGTGAATTGTGAGCGGAGGGATTCTGGCTATTGACCATGGCACTGTGCGCGCTCAACACTGGTAGCTCGCCCAGAATTGTCGCCGGCTTATTTCTCTGGTTGCTCGCAATGGGATGGGCATCGGGAAAAACAGGGACTCTCACGGTTGATGCAACCGCATCTAGCCAAGTCGGGTCGATATCACCAAAACTTGATTCCGTAATCAGTAGCTTTGTGGGAACGAAGCTCTCGACCCATTCGCGACAACGTTCAATGAGCGCGGAATCTCGTTTGTCAGTCCAGTTGATTACGACGATATCCGCCAATTGGACTTGGTCTTGAAAGACTTCCGTCTCCCGCCAACGCGGGTCGTCGAAGTCTTGGGGATCGATCAGGCAAATGGTATTCCGTAGATCGATCACTGAAGAGAAATTCGGACTCCGTAAGGCATCGACGACTTTTGCAGGATGACTGGCACCTGACGGTTCTAAGATCAAACGATCGGGCCTAGTTCTGCGTATGAATTGTGCCAATAGCGGTGGGAATGCAAAGGCCATAGTGCAACAAGCACAACCACCCCCTAGCTCCTGGACAGCAATATCCTCAGAGCCTTTATCGACCATTGCCTGGTCGATCGACACCATGCCATATTCATTGATGAAAATCGACCACTTCTCTCCAGGCGGACGACGGTCGATCAGTTGCTTGATGGCTGTCGTTTTACCGGAACCGAGAAAGCCGACGATCAGGTTCGTGGGAATGCGTTCCCCTTTCTTCCAAGCCATCCGCTAAACCAACTCTTTATCAATCGATTCGATACGAATTGGGCTGATATCGAACTTTGGGTTCTGGCCCAAAAATCGACATGGGTTGTTGTGAAAGAGTTCAATCGCATCTTGGACGCCATAACCGCGACGACGGTATTCGAGAATACACTCTTGAAGCGTAAAGGGATCGCTCGGTCCCCAGTCAGCTGACGAGTTAACGAGAATGCGTTCAGTGCCATATTTCTCAATCATGTCGACCGCTCGCTTCGGTGAACACTTGGTGATCGGATAAAGAGTCATTCCTACCCAGTACCCTGCATCCAGGCAGGGGCGAATGGTTTGCTCTTCCACATGGTCAATCCAGATACGTTCCGGATTGACGTTTAGTTCTGCTAGAACTTCGAGCACGCGGCGAGTCCCGTGCGCTTTGTCGGCCAAATGCGGAGTGTGGATCAGAACCAGTTGATCGTGCCTGATCGCCAATTCGACATGCGCAGCCAGTGCATCGCATTCGTTAGCAGTCGATTTGTGAAGCCCAGTTTCACCCACACCCAAACAAGTTGGTTTCGATAGAAATTCGGGGAAGTGCTTCAGCACCTCGCGCGTAAGAACGGGATCTTCTGCTTCTTTGGGATTGACGGCAACCCAGCAGAAATGGCGAATTCCATATTGCGCCGCCCGTGTCGGTTCGAACTCGCTGATCTGACGAAAGTAATCGATAAACGTTTCGGGATAACGTCGATCGAAGCCCGCCCAAAAAGCTGGCTCCGCTACGGCAACAACTCCCGACATCGCCATTCGTTCGTAGTCTTGGGCGGTGCGAGCGATTGCGTGGTAATGCGGTTGTATGATCTGCATAAGATGATATTCCTATTGCGTTGAATCGCGTGTTAAACAGTTGACAACAGTTCGAGCAATTGCTCGACGCGTGGCGTATCGCTGGCGGTGCCACACAAGACCTGAAGCGATTGACGAATAACAGCAAGCTTCTCTGCGTTGGCTGCAAGGCCGCCTTGCTTCGCAACCGCGAAGTCGTATCTGTCTAAGAATGCTGCTAGCTCCAAGAGCATGTGGCGATTCTCAAGAAAATAGGTCTCGATGACTTGTTGTGGATTGAGCATCTTCATTTCCCTTTCTCGACGCTGATCGAATCGACATGTTAAAGTGAGATGACTTGATCGGGCGAGTTGCCGCCGAGCGCCGAATACAACTGCGGAAAGCAGCCGGCGACGACCCCCTCCACGAAGCCTTTTGCGCGAACTTCGCCGGTACCACATTGCGAGAATTCACCATCAGCCAGTCCACGACGCACGGCACACTGGTCACATACCATCAACAGGATGTTCTGCTCCTTGGCAACTTTCGCAAGCCGTTCACCAATGGGATCGCCTTGGCGCAGGCAGTAGATGTTGTCATCGAAGAACATCATGCCGATCACCTGGGCTCCGTGATTGCCCTGTTCCAACTGAGGCAAAATCATCGTGGCAAGCTTAAAGGTGCTGGCCATATTGGTTGCAAAAACGTAAGCAACTTTCATGAGCGGTCTTTCCAATTAGGTTGTTATTGGGGGATTTAGAGCTGTGTTGGATTGGGTGCGTCGCCATAAACTTTTACAGGATCGAAGACTTTTTCTTGCTCTGCAAAACGCAGTTCGTTTCCGCCATCTCGCTGCTTACCAACAGGTACGGCGCGATAAAAACAAGATCGGTAGCCAACATGACAACTCGCACCTCCGACCACGTCCACACGCAGCCAGACGCAATCCTGGTCATCATCAATTCGCATCTCGCGAACCTTCTGCACTAATCCACTGGTGGATCCTTTGTGCCATAGCTGTTGGCGGCTACGACTCCAGTAATGTGCTTCGCCTGACTCAATCGTTCGCTCCAAAGCCTCGCGAGTCATGTATGCATGCATCAGCAGTTCGCCAGTAGCAAAGTCCGTCGTCACGCAAGCAATAAGCCCATCATCGTCGAACTTTGGCGCGAGAGTTGTTCCTTCCTCTACTTGCTCAATGGTCGATCGTTCGCCGAATATGTTTTGTTGGTGAGTCGGTTGATTCATATGGTCTCCGGTTCCTTGGTCGAGAATGGCGCAGGCTTGATTGCCAACCGGGTAATCATCAGTCCCACCCCCAAAACGCCTGCGGAGACAGCCAGCCATAGCCACGGAAGATGGACTTGTTCCACTTGGCCTATGTTCCACTCGGCCAACAGGTCACGAGATTGAACGACAAGCAGCAGCGTGCTGTTGTGAATCGCATGTAGGACAATCGACGGTACGATACTGCCGCTACGATAAGCCATCCACCCGAGCAGCAACCCCATCAAGGTGCTGGGAAGTAAACGCTCCGGCGCGGCTCCTCCGGCAAGTACCACATGGAAGAGCCCGAATGCGACGGCGGAAACGACGATCGTCCAAGTAGCATTGAGGTGTTGCTTAAGACCGTTGAACAGATAGCCGCGAAAAAAGCACTCTTCGCAAACTCCAGGCACTACCCCCAGACAGACTACGATCAACCACAAGGGAACTTCCCTCCAGCCTGCTAGCAGAGTCTCTACGTTTTCAATTTGTGAGAGATCGATGCCCCGTATCCCGATACTCTGCGCGAAAACGACCAACTCGAAAATCCAAGGCCAAGTAGCAATACCCAACATGCCGGCCGCCGCATAGTAATGCCAAGAAGTCTTCTTTAGCCCGAGGCCAGCCAGCACGTCGATACGTTGCCAACGCATTAGCAACCAGGGCAGTCCGACGAATAGGGCGATCGTCATCGCTGCCGACAACCCAAGCCGCCCAGTGGGCTGAGCGTCGCCGCGCGAGAGGATCCCCGAGGTGACAAAGTAGGCGGGGAACAAAATAGCCAAGCCGACCAAGGCCGCTGTGATGGACGGCTGTTGAGACAAGTCTTTAGGGCGCTGCAAGAGGTCTTTCCAACCTCCTCGACTGCCAATCGCAGCCGCATCATTGCCGAACACTTGAGCTGCCATTGCTAACGCAGCCACTCCGTACAGGACCGTCGAGACAATCGCAACCATCGCAGGCAATAGCGTGATTGTGCCCTCCAGCAATTCACGCGAAAGTAACAGCATATTGACCAGCGGTAATGCAGCCGTCCCGCTAGCAAGATTCCAACCTGGCATCAGAATGACCAGTCCCGGAGCGATCGATAAAAGTAGCAGCGGAATCAGATACGCCTGTGCTTCTTTAAAGCTCCTCGCGGAACTGGTGAGCAACAGCAGCACGGCCGAATAAAATAGCGCAAAGGCAGAGAGTGCCAAGAACAGCTTGCACCCTAAACCGAGTGTGAAGCCGTCACCGCCCAGTAAGGTCTTGTCCAATTGCAAGGCATATAGCGTAATGCTCATCGCCAGTAGATTCATCAGTCCGGTGAGCATCGTGACAGCGACCACTGCTACGAACTTAGCTAACAAGAGCCGAAAGCGTGGAACCGGCAAAGCCATCAGCGTTTCCAGCGTATTGCGCTCCCGCTCCCCCGCCGTTAGGTCAATCGCGGGATAGACTCCTCCGGTGACCGTCATCAAAAGCAAAATCAATGGCAAGAGACCAAGTACGGCCGATCCGGTTTCGGCAGGTTCGAGCAACACACGGATCTGCTCCACTGGAAGACGAAACGGTTTTCCATTGAGTTCACTAGTCTGCCGAATCCAGTCGATGTTGGCTGCTGCGAGACGTTGCTGTACATAGTCGGCTGCATCGCGGCTGCGTACTGAGTCACGACTTTGCAAGAGCTGCACACGAGCGGTAGCTGGAAACTGGTTGCCGACACTTGCTTCATTTAATTGGACTCGAACTCCCACGTCTGCTGCGGAGTTTTTAACCAATGCTTCAAGATCGAATTCCGACGGATCGTTTGGAACCAATAGTTGCACATCCGGGGCTGGCTGCTGTTCTTTGGCTTCGCTCGACGCAGCGAGTAAGCTATTGCCCAATTGCAACGCTTCAGAAAGCCATGCTCCCTCAGTCTCCGAACCAATCGCCAAACGGTACTCGACCTTTTGATCCGAGGACTCTTGGAAGGCAAGAAAGCGAAGCCCCAGCCCAAGCATGGGATAGAGCAACAAGGGCATTGCCATCAGCGTGACAATCGTACGACGATCGCGCAATGTCTCACGCAGTTCCTTGAGCGTAAACTCCCATTGCTGTCCAAAAGAGAATGGCACAGCTGTCTGCCTTGAATCTGTTGCTTGTACGCTAGTCTGTGAATCGGTTGCGGTATTGATGTTCGTATGGGAGTCGTTCATGGTTTACTGTGCCAGCACAGCCTCCTTGGCTGAATCGACACTGCTGGAACCATTGCCACTTGCATCATCGCGCAGCAGCTTTAGAAAAATGTCTACCAACGACGGTTGTCCAGTTGACGCCCGCAACTCAGCCAGAGTCCCTTCGTACTGGAGTTTGCCACGATAGAGTAGCCCAAAGCGATCACAGAATCGTTCAGCTTCCTCCAGTTGATGAGTGCAGACGATGATCGCTTTGTTTGACCGTCTTAGTAGTTGCACATAGTCGAATACGATCTTGGCTCCGACAACGTCGAGGCCACGTGTTGGTTCATCGAGCAAGACAACCGGAGGGTCATGCACCAAGGCGCGAGCCAAGTTGACACGCTGCGCCTGGCCGGTGCTTAAGGTTGCGCACCGCCGATCCAAGAAGCGTTCAAGCTCCATCACCTCAGCTAACTCGCGAGTGCGTTGAAATGCCTGCTCCAGGCTGAGACCAAAACCGATCGCAAAATATTGCAAGAGCTCGCGCGGTGTAAGCCATTGATAAAGACCCGCGCTGGCGGATACCAAGCCGATCAGTTGTTTCATACGAAGCGGATCACTTGAAACACGGCATCCAAGAATTGTCGCCTCGCCACTAGTCGGTTGGAGCAATCCAAGAATCATCCGCAACGTTGTTGTCTTGCCTGCGCCATTGGGACCCAATAAGCCGTATACCTCACCTTGCCCAACTGCGAGCGATAACTGGTCTACAGCGACCACGTCTTCACCATAGACTTTCGTGAGTTGGCTTAGTTCAATCATGCGAGCTTCTTTTTGGCTGAGGTTCCGTCGGAGGATGAACGAACTTCATAACCAAGTTGAATCAGGCGTTGGCGATGGGCGTCGGCCGCAGAGAAATCCCGTGCTCGACGCGCTTCATCAATCATCGCGCACAAACCGGCTGCAATATCGCCTTCAGGATCGTGAGCCTGGCAGTCATTCGCTGCTATCTCCCAAATGCCTAAAACTTGATCGAGCGCTAACAAGACTCCGTAGGCTTCCGCAGGGTCTTCTCCCGGTGACGAGATCCAAGCATGCACTACTGCCATCGCTTCACTGACATTCAAGTCATTCGCCAATGCTCCCATAAAAGCCTTCGTCACCGGATGGTCGGCTCGGTCAATCTCCTTGGGGACTCCGCTAGAGGCATCGCGCAGGCGTTGGCCAAGTTCAGTGAGACGTCGGACAGTGTTGGCAGAATCGGTAAGCCCCTTCGTCGTAAAGTTGCTGTGTGCGCGATAATGCGATTTGATCAGTTCCATCCGTAGCACAGCGGGATGCACGGGCGTGCCAGTCGCTTTGCCAGACAAGATATCGCGGACGGTGAAGAAGTTCCCTTTGCGTTTCGACATCTTCTCTCCTTCCACCAACAGAAAGCGAGCATGCATCCAGAAACGCGAGAAGAGCTCGTTGCCAGTCGCTCCACAAGACTGCGCGATCTCGCATTCATGATGCGGAAAGATCAAATCCTCGCCACCGGTATGGATGTCGAGGACATCCGTTTCCAGCACGCGCATCGACATGGTCGAGCATTCAATATGCCAGCCTGGATAGCCAGCTCCCCATGGCGAATCCCATTTCATGATATGTTTGGGATCGGGCTTCCACAGCATGAAGTCGGCTGGATGACGCTTGCAGCTTTGGTTGTCGATATCGATGCGTCCGCCGGCTCCGACACGCAGCGCTTCGAGCGTATTGCCGCTGAGCTGGCCATAGCTGGGAAACGATTCGACACTGAAATAGACGACGCCATCGCTACTGACGTAGGCGTGCTTTCGCGCGATAAGCGTGGCAATCATCTGTTGCATTTCAGGAATGAACTGCGTCGCCTTGGGGACACGGTGCGGGTACTCGCTGGCGACCTTCAGGCCCAGTTTGCGGCCATCGTCCAAGAACGCATGCATGAAGTAGTCCGCCACTTCGTACGGATCGTCGGGGTTGGCAACCGCTCCTTCCTCCACCTTGCCACTCTTTTTTTCTTCCTTTAATCGACGAGCCGCTACCTGCATCTTGTCTTCGCCCGTGCCATCAGCCACCGCATCGTCGGTCATGTGGCCTACGTCGGTGATGTTCATGACATGCCAAACGTCGAGGCCGCTGGCTTCGAGGAAACGTCGCAACAGATCGGCGAACAGAAACGAACGGAAATTGCCGACGTGGGCAAAGTCATAGACAGTCGGACCGCAACTGTACATCTTGACGCGGCCAGCGGTGAGCGGCTCGAACCGTTCTACTTGGTTTGTAAGCGTGTTATAGAGTCGAATTTCCATTTCGCAGGTCCTAACCCTTGATGCTTCCCGTTGCGTTCTCAAGCAATCCACAGCGAATCAAAGCGCGTTGCAACATGGCGAGCTCTGTTTGTAGTCGCGCGACGTGAGTTGCATGCAACTCGTCTTCGCTTGGAAAATCGTCACGATTCGCGATTTGATTGTCTGCTTGCTCGACGATCATGCGTGGCGCTACGATCAGCACCGGAGCCGGCCTTTCATCCTCTTCCAGCAGCTCTCTTGAAAAAGCAATCACGATGACTCCTTCTGTGCCGTTTCGAACCACTGAATGATCGGATCGGGCTCGTTCATAATTACCTCACGCTGGAGCAGCTGATTTGTTAGGACGTTTCATGCAATTTCCGATCGCCTAAAGAGCACAATTGAGGTGCGATCGGAACCGAATCAAAGCGTGTAAAACGATGCGCATTTAACGTTGCCGGAATTGGCAAAAGTTCCCCCGCTTGTTGGCATTCGCTAGCCCAGTGGATCAACGTCTCATAGTGCCACGGATCGGAAAGTCCGCCAAACCACTGCCCGACGCCATCAGAACCCAGCAGATAGAAGACATTGGCCAAGTCACATGGGCCTAAGCAGCCACTGATGGTCAACTGGATCGTGCCATTAAGTTTCAGGCTCTTCCAGCGCTCTTTGATCATCTCTCTGGGCAATGGCGGAAAGCCCTTTTCGGATCGCCCACAACAGCAGCCATCGCAAAAGAAGATCTGCCCCAGCGGTCCACTTCGGCGTGTCGACAAACTTTCACCCTGCTGGACGGCAGAGCGAAGCTTTTGAGTTTGAGCGTTGAACGCTTGAGGGCTAAAGGCTTCGTCTCGCATTAGCTTCCACCTTTGGAGGCCGAACTGAGTTCGAACAGAACGACGTTTCCATCTCGTTGCCCAACCGCAAGTTTTCCCCCCTTACACCAACGCATGCAGGTGGCACTGGATGTAAGCGAAAGCCCGCCAATCACTTTTTCATGTTTGATGGGGTCCCACAGAAAAAGAAAACCATCGGCATCAGCAGATGCCAACAGGTTGCCATCGGGCTGGAACGCAACTTGGGTGAGCTTATTGGTATGCGCATCGTATTGCCGAGGCTTACGGCCGGCGGGACCTTTACCGCTGCAATCCCACAAACAAATCGATGCACCACCTCCGGTGGCCAGCCATCGTCCGCTGGCATCCCAACTCAATTCAAGAACTTTGGTGGGGAAGCCCCACATTTGTGCATCTTCCCCCGATTTCACATGCCAGAAATGGACCGTCGAATCCTGTTCACCCGTTGCCATGTACTTGGCATCTGGGCTCCACGACAACACTAGGCTGGAGCCCTTCCACGTATACTTTCTGGGTTGGCTCTGCTTACCTGGGACATGCAAGGTAATCCCGTTGTAGGCAGCCACGGCCAGCCCAGAACCATCCGGATTCCAGCCCACATCCGCGATGGTGCTGGAGTGGTCCGATGACTCATAGAAAGCCTGCCGCTGCTCGCTCCACAGCTTCAGGTTGCGACCGGCGGCGGTGGCCAACACACTGCGGCGCGGCGCATACGCGACCTTGGCTACCCAGGGATCTCCAGCGTCGAGTTCAAATAATTGCACGCCAGATTTGCCATCCCAGATCTTCACCAAACCGTCATGGCCAGCCGTCGCAAACTCACTTCCGTCAGCCCGCCACGACAGCGCATTGGCACCGCCAGCATGTTGACCCAGCAGCTTGAAGTATGCAGACTCGCCGTGGTTGTCGATCAGGAACACCAGACCTTCGACCGTCACTGCGGCTAATCTGGAAGCATCAGGGGACCACCCCAAGTCGATAATGTAGTCACCTAGAGCGACATACCACGACTCAACCAGCAGCCCCTTGTTCAACATCGAGAGGTCTAAGCCAAGCATGCGTTGAACCCTGCGTTGAGTGCCTCGCGATCTAGATTACGCCCAATGAAAATCAGCGAGTTTGCACGCTCACCTTCACGCCACGGTCGATCCATACGACCATCGAAGAGCATGTGCACTCCCTGAAACACATAACGCTCCTTAGCGCCGCGGAACGACAAGACCCCTTTCATACGGAAGATATCGGGCCCTAGATTGGCAAGCAGATCACGTAGCCAATCCTGAAACTTCTCGAGGTCGAGATCGCCGGGGGTGCTGATTCCGACGGATGTGACCTCCTCATCGTGCTCATGGTCGGGCTTGTACTCGCGGGTAAACAGAGCGTCTAAGCGATTGCCTTGTCCATCCGTCACGAACGCTTCGAACTCGTCGGGATGATGCTCGGTGAAAAGCACATAGGAGCCTGCGGCTGGAACTCGCAAAGTATAGACCAGCTCATCCCCCTCGAGATCGATTTGACTCAGTTGCTCGCCCGGCTCGATGACAGCACCGGTCTGCAACGCCACTTCGTCATCTGAGAAAACCAATACCGCTTTCTCGACCGTATCGCGCATAGCCGCTTCACTGGCTGCTGATGCGGATCGGAAATTCAGATTCATTGCAGGATCAGGGCCTGGCTTGAGCACCAATCGATAATCGCCTGCCTCGAGCTCAAACAATCCGCTCCACTCGAACGGATATTCCGGTTCCAGGAACTTAGGATCGACTTCTAGAGCTCGATCCAGATCGAAGCCGCCGAGGTTGAGCACTTTGTCCATGTCCACGACTGCGTCTTGCGTGCGATAGATCTTGGCGGCCGAGTTCATGGAGTGAATTCGAGCTTCCAGTTGATCGAGATCGGCCGAAGAAACCAGATCAACTTTGTTGAGCAGTATCACATCAGCAAAAGCGATCTGCTCTTTGACTTCGTCGCTATCTTCAATGTGCAGCAGCACATGCTTGGCATCGACCAGCGTCACAACGCCATCCAGGCTAAGCGCCTCGCGCAGCTCGTCATCCATAAAAAAGGTCTGAGCCACAGGCCCTGGATCGGCCATGCCGGTTGTTTCAATCATGATGTGATCAAACTTGTCGCGACGCTTCATTAGGTTGCCGAGAATGCGAATCAAGTCTCCTCGTACGGTGCAGCAGATGCACCCATTGTTCATCTCAAAGATCTCTTCTTCGGCTCCAATTACCAAGTCGTTGTCAACGCCAATCTCGCCGAACTCGTTTTCGATAACGGCTATTCGTTTGCCGTGATTCTCCGACAAGATGCGGTTGAGCAAGGTTGTTTTTCCCGAGCCCAAGAAACCCGTGAGCACAGTCACTGGAACAGTAGAATTCTCGATCGACATAAGACAGTTCTCCGTATTGGGTAAAAAGAATTCGGTTTAATGGAAATGCTTAGGGGCCCGCCGAAGGCTCCTTGGCCGCCAGTTCGTCTAGGTCGGCACGAGTGACATCTGGAATCGGCTTGTGCAACTTCCATTGCCGCGTTCCTTTCCCCTCCTCCATCGCCGCAATCACCGTTTCCAACGGTGGACAGCCCGGTTCGTGACACTCCAACTCCATGACACTCAACGTCGCTTCGGAGGATACCGGCAGACATGCGTATGCCCATTCCTTGATCTGCCGGATCAAAGTCACATCGCGTTTAGGTCGTCCCAGCATCAGCCACTCCCCATGGTGAAACGCCACAATTTCAATCGCACTATTGCATTAGAGTATCGCATGTGCATATCCTATGCAAGTGCGGCCCGACTTCATGTAGGGGTACTTTGAGAGGCAACTGTGGGCATTTCGAAAACAACAATTGGTCTCCTCTTTGGCTATCTGCTAGCGGCTATCATTTGCATCAGCGGTTGCTCGCCCAGCGATCGGGAACTAGCCGTTCCGAGTTCAGCATTGAGTGAATCAACCCGCGAGCAAGGCTCCGGTAATCGTCCGATTCGCGTGGTCGCGACCTACAGCATCCTCGGCGACTGGGTGCGAGGCATCGGTGGAGACGAAATCGAATTGACCGTCTTGGTCGGAGCGGAAGGGGATGCACACACCTACGAACCAACGCCGCGAGATAGCGTCGCACTGGCGGAAGCGGACATTCTCTTTGAAAACGGCATGGGTTTCGAAGTGTGGCTTGAGCGACTGTTCCAAGCCAGCAACTCGCTTGCGCGACGCGTCGTGGTCACGGAGTCGATCAAGCCTCGTGAATTAGTGGTTTCCGAATCTCGCACCGAGATCGACCCGCATGTGTGGCACCTTCCTGAGAATGCCAAGTTGATGGTTGAAGCGATTGCATTGGCTCTCGAAAAAGCCGATCCCGCGCACGCCGCAAAGTACCGTGATCGTCAACTGTCTTATGTTGGAAAACTGAACGAGTTGGACGCCTGGATAACACAACAAGCCGCATCCATTCCTGCTCAGCGTCGCAAGCTGGTGACAACTCACGATACCTTCGGTTATCTGGCCGACAGATACGATTTCGAAGTGCTCAGCGTGCTTGGCTCCGTCAGCAGCGAGTCCTCTGATCCATCCGCAGGACAAGTTGCTGAAATCATCGATCGCATCCGCACTTTGAAGATTCCTGCAATCTTTGCGGAAAACATTCTCAACCCCAAACTGACGTTGAAGATCGCCGAAGAAGCCGGGGTGAAAATCGTGCCCACTCTCTATACCGATGCGCTTGGCCCAGCGGGTTCGCCCGGACAAGACTACTTGGGGTTGATGCGATTCAACGTCAAGATGATCGTCGAGGCGTTGCGGTGAACCAAGTTTCCGATTCCCACTTGCATCTGCATTCTCATGACCATGAACAGCACCCCAACGGCAATTGTCCGCACGCGGAACCTCGCTGGCCGTATGGTGGGCGAGGGCATCGGGACCCGCTTCCGGGCAGCCAAGCCGTGGAGATCGTTGGTTTGCAAGTTGGCTATCCAGGCTCCAATACTCCAGCACTTACAGATGTTTCACTGCATGTCCCCTGTGGCGAGCGTGTTGCTCTGATCGGACATAACGGAGCGGGTAAGAGCACGCTGCTGAAAACGCTGGCTGGTTTGTTAAAGCCTCAAGCGGGCATGGTTCGCCTATTCGGAAACCCTGTTGGTGCCTGCCATCATCGGACGGCCTATCTACCTCAACGCGCGGACCTCGATTGGCAGTTTCCAGTCTCGGTGCAGCAGCTTGTCATGACTGGGCGCTATGTCCATCTTGGCTGGTTTCAGAAACCGCGCAAGACCGATCACGAGCGAGTCAACGTGGCTCTGCGACGACTCGGTATTGAGCAGCTTGCACAGAAACAGATCTCGCAGCTATCCGGCGGACAACAACAGCGGGCATTGCTGGCCCGAGCGTTGGTACAAGAGTCAAGTCTATTTCTGCTGGACGAGCCACTCAATGCGGTGGACGAAGCCACGCGCGATATTGTCGATGACGTTTTGCACGAGCACACTCAACAAGGCGGAACCGTGTTGGTAGCTACCCACGATCTCGGACGCTTGTCGGAATCATTCGATCAGGCCATTTATCTCCGCGAGGGGCGTATCGATCGCATTGGATATCTAGCAGGCGGCCCTGACATGCACGCATCATCAAGGCACTCGCCATGTTGAACTGGCTCATTGAACCACTTCAGCACGGCTTTATGCGCCAAGCGCTTTTAGCCAGCATCATGGTCGGTCTCACCTGTTCCTCGCTGGGTGTGTATGTCGTGCTGAGACGAATGGCCTTCTTGGGGGATGCCATCGCTCATACGACGCTTCCCGGTCTGGTCATCGCCTATTTGAATCGCTGGAGCCTACTAGGCGGCGCAATCATCTCTGCCGTTATCACCGCGCTAGGAATTGGTTGGCTGAGTCGCAACCAACGACTGCGTGAAGACACGGCCATTGGAGTTGTCTTTTCGGGTATGTTTGCCCTCGGGATCGTGATGGTCAGCCGCGCCCAAAGCTATCGCGATTTTTCCCACATGCTGTTCGGCAACGTTCTGGGAGTAACCCAATCGGACCTTTTCGGAATTGGTGCCGTTTGCATCGTGGTGCTGGGAACTCTCTTTATGGTCAACAAAGAGCTGGCGCTGACAACAATCGACCCGCATCATGCCCAAACGATTGGACTATCCGCCGAACGAATGCGCTATCTGTTGCTCGTCATGTTAGCCCTGGCCATCGTGGCTGGAATTCAATCCGTAGGGGTGGTAATGACGACCGCACTTATGGTAACTCCAGCCGCTGCCGCGTCATTGATCACCCGCCAATTGCGAGGCATGTTCATCTGGTCAGGGCTTCTTTCGGTACTGAGCAACTGCATCGGCTTATATGCTTCGTATTACCTTTCAATCTCCAGCGGCGGAGCGATCGTATTGTCATGCACATCGCTCTTTGGAGTCATTTTCGTAGTAACTCATTGCTGGCGAAAGCGCCGCTATTCAAGCATCAACTCATAGAGGTGCACTGTGCCAATATATGTTTACGAAGTCATTATGGACGATGGAAGTGAAGGAGAGACCATCGAAGTTTTACAGCAAATGAGCGATCCTCCGCTGACGCATCATCCGGAGACAGGCTTGCCATTGCGGAGAGTGATCACCTCAGCGGCGATTGCAGGACGTTGGAGCGACTTAAAGGCCAAGTCCAATCTGAGCGACAAAAATCTCAATGCAAAGGGATTTACGAAGTACGTAAAAATGGGAGATGGCAAGTACGAAAAGCGAGCTGGCAAAGGCCCAGACGTCATTTCAGCCGACTAACTCACTACTCCTCATCCGGCTTTGCGCCCCCATCCTCCTAGCAACCGTTGCTCACCATCCTGTTTGTAAGCGAGAAACCGCTATTGCGAAAGAACGGGGTCGCGATGATAGCATGGAATCCTCTTCGCAGGGTAGAGGCTGCATTGTGGAATTTCCCTGGTTACGAGGAAACCACGGACCTCGTCGGCTGATGCGGAAGGCGGGCAGGCTTGGTAGTCGCGGAAGAGCTGCCACGCAGGTTCGTCAGCGAGGTTCAGCTTGCGGGACATGATGGCGTGGTACGCCAGTGCCGGGCATTTCCATAGGCAGGATTTGTAGAGCTGGGTGCATGTCCGCTAGAGGCAGATGCTCCATGCGGCTTGAGGAGCACCTTAGAAGTGTATGGGCGTGCGATCGATCGTGCGGACTCGGTTGAGA
The DNA here is from genome assembly GCA_964464255.1 of uncultured Pirellula sp. Taxonomy (GTDB): domain Bacteria; phylum Planctomycetota; class Planctomycetia; order Pirellulales; family Pirellulaceae; genus JBKCUI01. The sequence continues at coordinate 1,878 of CAYXFO010000045.1, read as the reverse complement.
TATGTGCTATATGATGAGTCATAACAACTCCAGCCGTGGTAATGTCGAATAAAGCGAGCACAGCGCGCAGCAGAAATTGCACGCAAGTGCTCCTCGATCATCACATTGCCTTCGCGGTAAATGTGTTTAGCGTGCGCCACCGAAAATTTCTGGTAATCACGGAGCAATCACAGGATATGGTGGCATGCCTGGGTAGTAATGACCCGGATGGCCTTCGGGCAGATTGTCGGGGTAATGATAACCTGGTGGCAGGTGATAGGGATGATCTGGTGGGAGCCGCGGCCAGATGATATTGGGGAGCGGAGGTGGCGCTTCGCTGCCACAATCTGCTCAGCAGTTGGCGTCAGAATTCCGAGCTTGGGATGCGTCTTGGGATTATCGTAAAGCCCTCGGGCTAGTCGGCGAATTCGACCGCGATCGCAGATTTGCTTAAGCGCCAGCACGACAGCCCCATAACTACCTTGGTCCAGAAAGTGGCTGGGAGTGAAGACCCAGCCAACCGGTTTGCCACGTATACGCCTCAAAATCTTGTCTTCGACCGACATAGTTCTTCCTTTTTTCTCTAATGAATACTACCCTTTTTTCATTAGGAATAATAGACGTCAAAAACGCCGAAAAGATCGCGATTTTGCGTTCCAAACGCGATTTTTGAGCACGGTAGTGCCTACCGGATTGCCCGGCTATGAATGACGGGGCATTTTTCGTGGTGCACCTTGTGAGTCACCGTGGGCGCTGGTAGCGTTTAGCCAAATCTCAGAAACGTTGCAAAAGCTACCAGCGCCCACGGTGATTGGCTAAACAATCGGTCAAATGCGCAACGGATCGATTCTCAACCTGTACTATGCTCTCGACTTCAATCTTCGTCGGGTTAAAGACTTCTTTAGTCGGTTGATCTGCGTCTCGTCACCTCCGGGTTCCAACCGACCACACCGTTGCAACGGAAGTCATCGCTGAGTGGGGTATCCCAACGACAGAAGGCGAAGAAAGCCAGAATTGTAGAAGGTTTCTGGGCGCTAGGATTTGCTACCGCTGTGTTAATCAAACCCATCTTTGGAAACGGAGATCTAGAGGGTTCTCAATAGAGATCTGGGGTGCCGGAGGATACGGCTCGCGTTTCTGTCGCTCCCCGGTATCTCTCTTTCCTAACCGAGGTATTTGGGGCGAGCGTCGCGGAGGCGTAAAAGGTCCAAAACGTTGGGTAGAAACGAAAAACGCCCGGCGATCGATCTCTCGACGCCGGGCGTTAAGTCTTTTGGTCGTCAAAGTTAGAACTTTGACGAAAGCTCCGTATGAGCTTTTTTCTAATCGGCATCGCTGAGAAGTCTTACCGAGATAGGAGGCATTGTGTCGAAACTTTTCCCAAGCATATCTTACTTGATTTCGAACATTTTGAGGTGATAGACCGGATTGGGCCTAAGCACCGACATACCAAAAAACAAGTAAATATCTCACGTCACTAGTTGGATTTCTTACAAGCTGCCGCTTCCAGATACGAATAGAGTCGGATGTCCCCGGCAAAAAGCCTTTTCTGCGGGACTTTTCATGGTCGCAGGAGAGCCAGATGACACAGTGCACCGATTCCAGACCCACGCCAGTGAAGCCCCGACGGCGTTACCGACGTTGGATTGCAGTGATTGCTGCAACTGCGATCGCGACTCTGGTGGCAAGCATTTTTCTTGGATTCCGGCCGCTTTCGTTATTCATTCAGGACCCGTGGGACGCGATCCCCGAGGCGAGCCCGGAGGAAATCGCGAAGCTCCATCAGCCCGACGCACTGCGGGCCGATCTCGACGAGATCATCGCGCTGCACGAGCGGACATGCCCGAATCCGTATCTGCGCGTGTCGAAGGAGTCAATCCTTGCGCTCGCCGAGCGGCT
>CAYXFO010000044.1:11023-17280 GCA_964464255.1 uncultured Pirellula sp. | reverse complement strand
TTTCATGGCGGTGGAGGTAACCCCGAGGGGATGATCAAACTTTGCGGGATGAACGCGAAGTCCGATCAAGCAGGATTTATCGTCGTGTACCCGTTCGGAACAGGGAGATTAGAAGACAGCCTTCTCAGCTTCAATGGCGGGGAGTGCTGCGGTTACGCAATGCAGAACAACGTGGACGACGTAGGTTTCACCCGAGCATTGCTGGATGATTTGGCGAGCGTTGTCCATGTGGATACGAATCGCGTCTTTGCAACCGGGCTATCGAACGGCGGAATCATGTCTCACTACTTGGCATCCGAATTGTCGGATCGAATCGCCTCGATCGCACCGGTAGGGGGCCCGCTAATGATGGAGACGCCTCGCAACATACGTCCGGTTCCCGTCATGCATTTTCATGGCACCAAAGACGAGTTCGCACCCTACGAAGGTGGATATGGAAAAGGTTTTTTAGGGCGCAATGGGATCACCAGCTTCCGATCGGTGGAGCACACAGTACAAAGCTGGGTGAAGGCCAACGGTTGCGTGTCCGTGGCGAAAGTCATCGCGCCGCCAGACAAAGCCAAGGATGGCATGAGCGTCAAACAACATATATGGTCGGGAGGTAAAGGTGGAAGCGAAGTCGTCCTGATTGAGATCGTAGGAGGAGGCCATACTTGGCCAGGTCAAACACCCATCTTGCCTCGCTTCGGCGACTCCACGAAAGATATTTCGGCCAACGATTTGATGTGGGAGTTCTTTCAAAAACATCCACGGCGATGAACGGAACAAGTAAAGCAGGATTCCAAGCCATGAAACGAATTTGCAAGTAACCGCAACTCCTAATTATTCTCTTGCTGTGCGTTGGGTCGTCCCCCTGACACCAACAAGAATGGCAAACTGGATCAGGGCGAACGCCCGCTGCGTTTCCCCAGCGACACATCCGCACGCCATTATTATGGCGGCATTTTGAAAAAAACGGGAATTCCTGGCTAACAATTCGATTGCTCATACGGCATATCGATCATGAGCAAGAACCGCAACCCTGAGAGTGAATCAGAAATCCGTCAACGGATGACCCTGCATTGGTTGGAGGCAGAACAAGCTGTTCGTGCCTACATTGCGGGTGCCGTCCGATCTTTTGCGGATCGCGAAGATCTACGGCAACAGGTTGCATTAACCATCGCCCGGCGTTTTGATGAGTTTGACGAACAACGTCCCTTTCTAGCCTGGGCTCTCTGGATAGCCAAATCGCGAGTTATCGATTTTTACCGGAGCCAAAACAGGACCCCACAGTTCCTGAGCGATTCTCTCCTGGACAAGTACGCCGACTTGTTGGTGCAGCGTCAGGAAGTTATCTCTCGTCGTCATGAAGCACTCGAACATTGTTTGGAAAAGCTACCTGATCGATCTCGGGCTTTGATCCGCTTCAGGTATCAAGATGGACTAAGGATCGAGCAAATCGCCGAGACAATCCGGTCTACGTCGGCCTCCGTGCGGGTTGCCTTGTATCGCGTACGCAATGCTCTCGCCGATTGCATTCAAGCTCGACTAGCATCGGAGTCTACGGAATGATGCCGGACTCGCTTAAACAACAGATCGATCAATGGCTCGATGACGACTTGAATGAGGAAGACCAAGTTCGATTGCAGCGGGTCCTGGAATCTACTCCCGACGCACTCGAATTCTTGTGCGATCGCGCATTGCTTCACCAAATGCTTTTGAAGTCTGCTGATTGCGAATCAACCGCATTTTTGACGATTGATAAACCGGACAAATCAGCTAGTTTTGCAGGACTCCCAGTACATCCAGTGCCACGATTGAAGCTTCCTTGGGTGTGGGCATCTTCGGGTGCACTAGTTTGTCTGCTCTTGATCACGCTATTCTTGCTTCCAGATGCCATCGCTAGTCCTGCAGTAATCGTCAAGAAGACACTGAATGCCTTCCGGACTGAGATCGATCGCTGTTATACGGTGAAAGTAGATGCTGAAGCTCCATTGCGACGAAATCGGCCACTCAGACGAGCGATTCCCTCCGACTCGAAGCTTTGGGTGCGTGGGAGTCAATTCGTGCAAACGTACGAAGATATCGATGAGCCGATTGCCTGGGGGCGGAATGAGCGAGGGGCGGTTTGGTTTACGGTTTCGGGCGAAACCGTAGCCGTCTTTGAGGCGAACGAAATTCCCGAGGTACTGCAAGAATTATGCGAGCTTCGCTGTTTGCAACTTCCAAATTTGCTTGAGTCACTGCTACGCGACTATGACCTCGAATATGCAAGTAGTGACCTGGATTCTCAAGTGATCCTAGCGAAGCCGCGCGGTAACTCACCAAAATTGAAATATGGCGTGGTGGAAGTGGAAGTCGAATTGAATTCACTGCTGGTGCGTCGCGTCACCCTCGAGCGGACGAAAGACAGTCGACCAGTGGCTATCATCAGCTTCCTTTTAGAGAAGACCGAACAACAGCCAGACGCGTTTTATGATCCCCAGACACACTCCAAGATTGATTCGCAAGTTTGGGACAGCGGTTCGCGGCCAGGTAAACGCGCAGAACTCCTTCGGGAGTTTCTGCAAAAGCTGCGAAACCCTTTAGTTTCTCGATAAATAACAATTCACATGGGGAACGGAATGAAATCGAATGATCGAATATGCATCCTGTTGTTGGTCTGTATTGTCTTGGCATCTCGCGCGACAGGCCAAGAAAGGTCTACGGGTGGAGGCTCGGCTGAAAAATCCCTTCTTCAACGATTTGATACCAATGGCGATGGCAAGATCGATGATACGGAGCGTCGGGCCGTTCGCGAAAAGATGAAGCAGATGCAGAACAAGCCGGGTGCCAGAACACCTTCCGGGAAGACGGAAACGGTCGGCAATCGTGAGGTCACCGAAATGGAATATGCCTCCAGCGATGGGCAAAAGATTCCTTGCGTGCTCTCGATGCCCAGGGGAAATGGCCCCTTCCCCATGCTCGTTACTATCCACGGCGGTCAAGGGAATCGGGACCTGGGTTACATTCGCACGATGGCCGCCCCGAACCAATTATCACCAACGATCAACGCATTCAATGAACAACCCTGGGCCATTTTGGCGATCAGCTATCGCTCTGGAAATGGCGCGTTGTTCGGCAAGGAGCACGACGATGTTATTGCGGGCATCCGATTTGCCAAGACACTGCCAAAGGTAGACCCGTCGCGCGTTGGTGTTGTCGGTGGAAGTCACGGTGGACATCTCGCGCTCGTTGCCGCTGAGAAGATGGGGCAAGAGTTTCTGTGCGTCGCGGTCGGCTCGCCTTGGATGACTGACCCGGTCGTCTACATGATGGGCGATCCGAATAGTCCACCTCTCTCACTGGTCTCGAAGCAACCTCGCGACGAACTGACGAAGAATGGACGGTCACTCTTCAACGGACTCACCCGTGGACGTGGCATGTCTGAGGCCGAAGCGAAAGACTTTTTGGCGAAGAATTCCATCGAAGCCAATGCCGACAAGATCGAAATCCCGACACTGTTCGTCACTAGTCGAGGAGATGATCAAGCACCGCACGTACTTATCGAGCCGATGATCCGGCGGATGCAGACGGCGAAGAAAGAAGTCTCGGTCTACACGGCGGAGAAAAGCCCGCACGGATTCTATTGGGCACGTACCGTCAGTGCCGCTCGCGACCTGCGCGGCGAAAAGACTCCACAGGAAGCAGAAGAGGAGCTAACGGCAAGGCGGAGGATGATTGAGTTCTTTACGAAGCAGTTCGCTCGCATGGATGTAAAGACAGACCCTTCATCGACCGATCAGCTGAAAACGGATCCGTCTCCCGCACGGAATGATGATCCAGCCGAATCTAAAGAGACGCCTTCAAGAGAGTCGTCCGAATATAGTGCACGGCCCGGAGGCGGGCAGGGGCGAGCGAACTTTCAGTCACTGGCCGGAGACACGGGTGCTATCACTCGCGATGCATTCAGAAAACAACTCAGCGGATCAGCAGCTTTCTCGAGCCGACCGGAGTTGGCCGATCGAATGTTTGATCGACTCGATACCGATGGCGATGGCTTGCTCAATGAGACCGAATACGAGGCCATGAACGACCTGAAGAGCCAATTCGGTCGCGGCGGACAACCTGGGCCTGCGGGGCCTGCAGGGCGAGGCGCAAATCGCTCTGGCCGCGGAGGTGGCTCGATGCTTCCAAATCGCCAAGGGGCACCGCGCGATGCAACCAAGCCACAGGATCAAGCATCCAACATCGGTAGCTCTACCGATGTAGCAAAGACTTCTCCGATCCATATCGCAACCGGAGACTTGGTTGGTGAACAGGCCGGAGACGTCCGAATCTTTCGCGGAGTTCCTTATGCAGCGCCTCCCACTGGAGAAGGACGTTGGCAGGCACCGGATGCTCCTCAATCGTGGAGCGGTGTGCGCCAGGCAACTCAGTTTGGCTCGACGGCATTGCAAGGAGAGACATTCACGCCGCGTAGCTCGCAAAGCGAAGATTGCCTGTTCCTCAACATTTGGACTCCATCGGGTGCAACGGCCGAATCGAAGCTGCCGGTGCTGTTCTGGATTCACGGTGGTGCATTCATACAAGGTTCAGGGGGCCAACCGCGATACGACGGTAGCGAACTAGCCAAACGTGGTGCAGTCGTGATCTCGATTAATTACCGACTTGGGCCGCTCGGTTTATTTGCACATCCTGCGTTGACCGCCGAGAGCAAGCCTGACGAGCCGCTGGGCAACTACTGCTTGCTCGACATGATCGCCGCACTCCGCTGGACGCGCGACAACGTAGCCGCTTTCGGCGGCGACCCAGGTAATGTGACGATTTCCGGTTCCTCTGCGGGTGGCACTAGCTGTCTATTCCTGATGGGGATCCCTCAAGCACAGGGGCTGTTCCATAAAGCCATTATCCACAGCAGTGGTGGCATACAGAACATTCAAACACGATCCGAGGCGGAAGCAGCAGGTCTTCGTTTGGCTGAGAGACTCGGGATAGGAGCTAAGACAACCGGCACCGAATTGCGTCGAGTTGCTGCTGCTGATGTCGCGATAGGAGTAGGAGCGATTCGCGAATTGAGTCTTCCAGTCAAACCGATCATTGATGGTCGCTTGGTAACGGCGAGTCCAGCAGATACTTTTGCGCAAGGCAAACAAGCAAGGATTCCTGTTTTGATTGGTGCGGCCAACGGCGAATCGGGAGCGAGAAAATTGGGTGACGAAGTGGCTACGGGAGGCGCTTTCGGATTTCAACGCAAGCTTGCCGACGACATGGTGCGAGCCGGTCAATCAGTCTGGATGTTTCAACTGACCTATGTCCCACCTCAGGCTCGTACAAGTCGCTTTGCTGCCCAGCATGGCGAGAGCGTTGCCTACGCCTTCGGAACCATTGGGCAGTCCATAGCGGCGCAATATGGATTTCGCAGTGAGCAGACTGCCAATAACGCGGCGCGTTCGCGCCGTGGTGGAGGTAACCGCCCGATAGGAGGTGGACGCGAAGACGATTCACAACCCGTCGAGGAATCTCAACAGGGGCGAAAAATCAGTTCAGCCATGATGGAGTATTGGATCGCCTTCATGCGTGATGGCAAACCCAGTGGTCAGGCGTTGCCTGAATGGCTACCATACCAAACTGCATCGCCACAAACCATGATCTTCGGTAACGAGGGGATCTCGGTCAGGTAGAATAGCATCTTTTAAGTATCGGCCTTAAGGAACACAGTCTTCAAAGCGGCCCAACCACAGGAATCGTCGTGACTCATCCCAAGCTTCTCTCATCCTTATTGGTTCTCGTTATCGGGGTTGTGGGGCAGCCAGCAACGGCGCAGCCGCCTGGAAAACTCCAGGACCCACAACGCGAGCTCCAATGGATCACGCCGGAAGTCAAAGCCCCGCAGGTTTCGTTTCGCACGTTCGATAGTGCGGCTGCGAAGACCAAGGTCAGTTACCACATCTACACCCCTGCTACCTACGACCAGGATGCGCAGCGACGATTCCCGGTCGTCTACTGGTTGCATGGATCAGGAGGGGGACTCCCTGGCATCCCAAGAGTGGCAGCGCTCTTTGACGCAGCGATCGCAGCGGGAAAGACGCCACCCTGCTTGGTCGTTTTCGTCAACGGGCTCGCCGAGGGGATGTACGTCGATTGGAAAGATGGTTCAGCCCCGATCGAGACGATCATCATCAAGGAGCTTATCCCGCATATCGATCAAACCTACCGAACGATTGCGTCGCGCGAGGGTCGTTTGCTCGACGGGTACAGCATGGGCGGTTACGGATCGGCTCGATTGGGATTCAAAT
>CAYXFO010000044.1:0-10923 GCA_964464255.1 uncultured Pirellula sp. | reverse complement strand
TTGCTCGACGGGTACAGCATGGGCGGTTACGGATCGGCTCGATTGGGATTCAAATACACGGATCTGTTCAGCACCGTCTCCATCATGGGTGGCGGTCCCTTGCAAGCGGAATTGATCCAGGCTCCCCGTGCAGGACGATTGCGAGCGGCCGAGCTTTTGCAAAAAGTCTACGGCGGTGATCAAGAATACTTCAGGAGCGTCAGTCCTCGCCGTCTTGCGAAAGAAAATGCCGCGGCAATCACCCAAGGTTCGCTCATCCGCATGGTGTGCGGCGATCAAGATGAAACGTTTAGCAACAACCGTGCCTTCCATGAGCACCTCGAGAATCTCGCGATTCCGCATTCATGGACCGTGCTCGAAGGAGTCGACCACAATCCGATGAAAACGCTCGAAGCGCTCGGCGATTCGAACTGGCAGTTCTACCGCCAAGCGTTTGATCGAGCGAAGAAAACCCCATCGCCACCTCGCAAATCGGAAGTGGAGATCAAATTCCAAGTCAAGCAGCAAGATCGACGCGCGGTGATTGTGAATGCTCCGACCGACGGCACGAAGCGACCGGTAGTGATCGCGCTCCACGGTGGTCAGGGTAGCGCCGAAATCATGCGAGCCAACTCAGGTTTCGACCCGGTAGCCAAAGCGAATGGATTCATGGTCGTGTACGGCGAAGGAACCGAATTCGGTGACAACCGGCATGCTTGGAATACCGGATTCCTGTTGCGTCGGCAAGTGAAGGATGCGGATGATATCGCTTATTTCGATACGTTGATCGACAAACTCGTCCAGGATCATGATGCCGACCCGACTCGTATCTACATGACCGGCGGATCGAACGGGGGGATGATGACGTATGTTTATGCTGTGGCCCGTTCCGAACGGTTGGCAGCAGTCGCGCCGGTGGTTGCATCCATGTTCACCTTCGAGAAGAAGCCTGCGGTTCCGTTGCCGATTCTTATGATCAATGGAGCCAAAGATGAAGAGGTGCCGCTCGAGGGTGGCATGAGCCGCAATCCGCTGGTCAGTCGCGCTCAAGATGCTCCGTATAAACCGCTAAAAGATGTAGTCCAGTTCTGGGTCGAGGTGAACCAATCGCGGAAACCGGAGCAGATCGTCACGAAGGGAACTGTCACAACGACGACGTACGCTGCTTTACCCAAAGGCGCAGCGACCGAGTTCGTTGTCGATTCCGTCGGTGCCCATGGTTGGCCCGGTACACGTGCCCGTCGCGAAGGGACCGCTCCCATCTCTGCGTTCTCGGGTGCCGAACGCGTATGGCAGTTTTTCCAGGACAAAAAGCGGCCGGTGAAGTAAGCTCATTATTGAATCATGTTGGGCTGATAGAATTCAATGGTGAGGGGCGCCGGTTTTCAACACAACGTGCAATCAAAAGGGTTTGGCGAGGTCTTCGATCATGGCGAGGGTGGCGTTGCGAACCGAGTGCTTCCAATCGGGAGCCGCGAAGCGCGGTTGCTCGTAGGCGAAGATGATTCCGCGAGAGCTATTGATAATCGCGCCGAGTCCTCGCGCATCCATGCCATGTCGCACATCGGATGCCGAACCACCTTGAGCTCCATAACCGGGAATTAGGATCCACGCATGAGGCATGATCGCTCGCATCGCCGCGAGTTGCTCCGGGTATGTTGCACCAACCACTGCGCCGATGGAACCATACCCAGCGGCACCGCAGCGAGATTGCGACAATTGTTTGACGCACTTGGCAACGCGTTCGGAGACAGATTGATTGTCCGATGCGACATCTTGCAGGAAGGCGCTTCCGGGGTTGGACGTTTTGACAAGAACAAAAAGTCCACCGCCGACCGCATCGCATCGCTGCACGAATGGCTCAAGCGTATCGGCACCGAGAAACGGGTTGACGGTCAAGGCATCGGCGCCGAACGGGCTATAGCTTGCAGTGCCCAATTCGCCTGATCCGAGGAAGGCGCTGGCGTAAGCAGTGGCAGTGGTTCCTATGTCTCCTCGTTTCGCGTCCATGATCACCAGCAATCCTCGTTCGGTCGCGGCGCGGACGACGCGTTCCAATACGCGCACGCCATCGGGACCGATCTCTTCGAAAAACGCGCTCTGCGGTTTGACGACCGGAACTAGATCGCATACCGCATCGAGCACTTCTAGACAGAACCGCTCATAGGCTGAGGCTATTGCGGCGAAATCTGACGCGACGTTCGGTCGGAAAGAGGAAGGTAGGGACGCGAGGCGAGGATCGAGTCCAACGCACACAGGGTTCTTTTTATTCGCAACGGCTTGGGCAAGTCGTTCGCCAAAGGGTACGCAATGTTCCATCACGGGACTTACTTGTCCTTCCGCGCGGGAAGAAATTTCAAAACGTGTTCGGGAACAGGATCCTTCAGATGCTTGGGCAGATCCTGCGACTCCCCAGCATCGCGATCACTGCTATCTCGTCCGAACGGAGCTTCATCGGTCAATGCCAAAACCAATCGCACCGGTGTTTGTCTTTTGGGTATACGATCGGTGAAGGCGTCGAATACCAAGCCTGCGTTATCCGCATTGCTTTTGACTGCGACATCGAGCGTGGAGGTTGTGAAGTTGGCAACACAAATCAAGTCCCCTCCATCACCGAGGTACGCTTCCCGGCCGCTCTCTGGATCTTTGATGAACTTGCTTCCTGCGAACACCCAGTCCCATTCCATAGCTTTATTTTTACCAGCTTGACGAACCCAATTCTGGGCGATCGAACCCTGAGTTTTCCCCTCGTCGTTATGCCACAGTGCGTAAACACGGACGGTCGTGCCCGAAGCGGGGACGAACTTGGGTTCAAACGCGACCGGTTTGCCAGGAACGGCGCCAACGGCCAAGAGTCCTGCATGCACATGCTGAGATTTGGCAAACACCGCAACGATGGCTTCGTGCTCTTTGGTTTGGATTGGGCATGCAAACATTTCCAGCGGAGCATTTCGCTGACAGACGTAGCCATCAACCACTACCGCCTGATCGTCGCGTTGGATCCATACTCGACCATCGGATATGATTCGCTTGGAATCGGGTGGATCAACGAAGTTCTTTTCGATCAATTCCTGGATTGCCGATGGTGTGAGCCAGGCATCCTCTTGTGCAAAGCTTGTAGACATCTCACCTACGAGCACAAAAAAACAAGCGATCATGCAGGAGAACCGTCGGATCGCGGCGAAATGTTGGCTGGAACGAAGCATAAGTGGCCAGATAAAAAATTGAGGGAAGTTGGGCAGGTACATCCTTGCATCTTGAATTTCTGCAACAACAATTGGCGTTGCGTCAGCAAGGTCGGTTGGTTGCATGAGGTTGTCTAGCCGCACTCGAGTCACCCGTATCCTATCACTTTTCTTAAACGTGGACGAGAGACCTATGGACTGGGTGAAGCCCAAGCATCGAGCACGCGGATTGAAATCGACGGAATCCTCCGGATCCGGGTCCGGGTCCGAAGAGAGGCCAGCATCGCAGTGGCTCGAGCAACTGTGCGAAGAAAATGTAGCTCTGCTTCAGTCCTCTCTGCCAGTCGCAGGAGCACAGCAGAAACGAAAAGCCCGCGATTGGTCCGTGGACCGATACCTCAACGCAATGCTTTGGGGGACCGGCGGTTGGGAAGTCGATAAACCAAGTCATCGCGAGTACCTGAACGATCTTGTGGAAGCATTCGGCGGGGCTGCCGACAGTGCCCACGCTGCGAAGATCGGCAAGTGGATCACACAGCAACTTCCCAAGTCGAGTTATGACCCGTATGTCGCCTTGACCAGCGCCGGTTGGTTGCATGCGTTGCCCCACGTTGGGCGAGATATCAAGCCGGCACTTTGGCTAGAGGTTCTCCAGTCGATTTTGACTCAAGTGGACCGTGCCTGGGAGGCAGGCAATCAGGAGGGGTTGTTCCCGTGGGTTGTATGGGCTTGCGAGGTGCCGCTGGCGTTGGCCAAGCAGCTTGCGAATCTCGGCGGCAAAGATCGCATCGTTAGCGATACACTCAATCGCATCGCACTGCTTCTCGAGCAAACCGCCGAGAACCCGCAGCCTTTATTGGCATTCGGTGCTCAGGATTTGCGAGCAGTCGTTGCGAGCTTGGTTCGGAGCCGTTGGTCAGCAACGGGCGTTGGCGCCCGCAAGTGGTACCCTCCACAACGCAAAGCTTTTTCCAAGCTTGCCTCGCTCATGCTCTACTTGACGGATGGTCAGGGCAAGCCATTGCTGGCCGAAGTTAACGACACACGCCATGATGCTGAATTGTGGACCGCGGTTGCAGAGCTGGCGTCCGGGGGCAAAAAGCTAACGCTGGCATGCTCCGCTTCATTGCCCAATGAAGTCGGTCGCGCCTTGGGTCAAAAACCCAGTCGCGTTCGAAAAGACAAATCCAACGATGCCCGACTTCCTAGGACAGGTATGTATTGGGAGGCCAATCGCATCGCTTCCATGCGTCGATCGTGGCGGGAACTGGGATGCCGTATCGCCGTGGACTTCTCGAGCGACGTGATTTGGCTCGATATCGCTGCCGGGAATGGACAGCGACTGTTCAGTGGCGATTGGGATATCGAGCTCTCTCGCGATGGCAAGAAAGTAGATGTTGACGTTGCCTGGGAAGAAGTCTGCTGGTTCACCGACGATGATGTCGATTATCTGGAGCTCGAAAGCGATCTTGAAGAAACCTGCAAGATCCAACGGCAGATCATGCTCATGCGGGACGAGGGAATGGTCTACATGGCCGACACGGTTCTGTCATCCAACGATGCGAAGTGGGACCTGCGCACGCACTGGACTCTCGCGCCCGACATCGAATTCACGCCGGAATCAAAGACCAACGAAGGGATGTTGATGGCGAAGCCGGCGGAAGATGTTGTCGGATCGGATGGCAAATCAAGCAAGACGGATGGATCCCCGCGAGCCCTTCTCTTGCCGATGGGGATGCCCGAGTGGCGGCGAGGGACGAAGGACGCTTCGCTCCAAAGTGCCGGTCGTCGACTCACCCTGCGAACTGCGGCGCGGCAGAAACGGATCTACAGCCCACTTCTGATCGGACTCCAAGGCATCACCAAGCCGACTCAGTACACTTGGCGACGTTTGACGGTGGCGCAAGACCTAGAGCATACACCTGCGGATGTTGCCCAAGGGCACCGCGTCCAAATCGGCAAGGATCAATGGGTCTTCTATCGGTCCCTTGGTCCCTGCAAACGACGTAGCATTATGGGACTGCATCTCAACACCGAATTTTATGCTGCCCGTTTCCTGAGCGACGATGGATCCTATGAGCCATTGGTGGAAGTCAGTGCGGACTAGCATGCGCTCCTAAATCGAGGTGGAGAACGCCGTCATGTGCGGTCGGTTTACATTGAAGACTCCCGTCATCGATTGGTTGTGCTCTCTGTTCCCCGACTCCCCAGGGCTTTCCGACTCCCCAGCCAATCATCGCAGCGGTTTGGAATCCCTCGCGCGTGCCATGCAACGAGCGAACCCGCTTCTCGCGGCTCCCCGATACAACATCAGCCCCACGCAACCGATTTGGGGTATCACTCAGTCTAGATGTGACGCACTCTCTCCACCCCCTGAATTGAGTGTCGGTGGGCAACCGATTCGGATGCTGCGATGGGGCTTGATTCCATCCTGGGCGGACTCGACGAAAGTGGCCTATTCCATGATCAACGCAAGATCAGAAACAATTCTCGAGAAGCCGAGTTTCAAGAACTTGATGCACTCGCACCGCTGCGTCATCGTTGCGGATGGATACTACGAGTGGCAGCGTCCCACCGACGATGCTGCCTCCTCCGCCCCGTCCAAGCAACCGTATTGGATTCATCGCCCCGAAGAGAAGCCCTTCGCGATGGCGGGACTCTGGACCGAAAACAAAAAAGTGCAACCCAATCAGGTTCTCCAGAGCGCCACGATTATTACAACCGAGGCCAACGCTGACACGTCGCAGGTCCACGACCGTATGCCCGTTCTGTTATTGGATCCACAATCCATCAGCCGCTGGCTCGCCGCCGACGCCGATCCGGAAGAGATCATGCCCATGCTTGTTCCCGCGAAGCCTGGACTTCTGCGGATTCGAGCTGTGTCACCGCAAGTCAACAGCCCCCGGCATGACGGCCAGCTATTGATCCAAGCCCTGAGCGATAAGCCCCTGAGCGATAAGCCCCTGAGCGATAAGCCCCTGAGCGATAAGCCGTAGTGGTAGGCTTGCGGGGCTGCAGTGTTGCCTTGAGATCCTTTAGGCAGCCCGTCGCATCGTCCGGTAGGCAACCAAGACTTCGTACATGTCCTCGGTGATCGAGATCGGATCGTCTTGGAAATCGCTGAGCCAGAGGGGGCGTGCCGACGATCTTCCAACCAAAGCATCGACCACATCCTTTACTCGAACGGTTACCATTTTGGGAGCATAAGTTTCCTCTTGGTCGAGGCAGGCGTGGATCGAGTACCGAGTGCCCGGGGACGTTTCTGTCCATTGTGCATGGTTTGGTTCTTCTGAGACAGACATTTCAATTCCGAGAACGCGAAGATGGGGATTGGTCATTTGCTTGCACTTGAATGAAACGAGAGGAATAGATCATGACGGGATCGCGTTTTGCGACTCCGACGATGTCAACTTGGATCGACTGGGGCTAGTTTGAGGCTTGAAGCATTTCTCCTAAATTTTGGTTGAACCCGTCTCGAACCGCCGCGCGTGCTTGGGAATGCTTGACAATTGATGGCAAGTCCCCTAGATTCCCAAGCTTGGCAAATGGTTTTTGTAGTCAATCACTCGGCCGCTTCAGGAACATTTCACTCTTCTTTTCCACGCAGGTACTGGCTGACCGAACCAGTCCATCCTAATGAGCTTACCCAACCTCTCATGAAAGCTTTATCAGCGATAGCGCGTCACATGCGCCTTCCCGAGGAGCAGCTTCGATACCCTATCGAACTGATCCAGCAAGGTTACGAACCGGACTATTTGGCGATGTATCGCCCCGATGAGTTGGGGGGGATCGACGTTGAGACCATGGCGCGACTTAAACGCGTCTTGGAGTACGAGACGTCACTGTCGGCGCACAAGGAGAAGGTCCTTGCCACGTTGCATCGCGACAATCAGGTTTCTGAATCTACTGAACAGGTGATCGAGGAATGCACCTCGGTGTCCCAAGTGGACGCGATCGTTCGATCGGTGCGCAACAAGAAGAATGCCAAGCTACATGCCGAAGAGTTTCCGTATGTCGAAGCTCTCGGACAAACGATTTTGATGTATCAAGGAGAAGCACCGGCAGACCTGCTCGCTTGGGTCGCTCAACAAACCGGCGTTCCGATTGAGGATTCGGAGCAGGCTCTTCAAAACACGAAGCGATGGTTGCAACTGTTGCTTAGCGAAGATCCCAAGCTGACATTGCAACTTCAGCGAGCCGTTCTCAACAACGCCGTTGTGTCTCTAACGATTCTTGCCGAACCCGCGAAGGGGGAGGATGGGGAAGCAGAGGTTGCAGGCGATGGCGTCGCAACTCCCGCCGCACCTGAATCTAAGGGTTCATCGAAGGATGCCGGCGTCGAAGCCATTGCTCCGGTGATTGAACCATCGGCAACCGAAGCCGAAGCTACGATCCCCGAGGTGGATGAATCCGCTGCCGAGCCGATCGTAGACTCTGTCGAATCGATAGCGTCGGTGAGCACGGAGTCGCCGACCGAGGAATCTACCAGCACCGACCGAACATCAGACACTGCTGATGCCTTGGTTACGGATGAGACAACTACAGATAGCGAGCAGCAGGTTGCTGGCGTTGCCCCCTCAGCAGTTGCCCCCTCAGCAGTAGCCCCCTTGATCGAACAGTTTCACAAGGGTCGCAAGCAGACCAAAGCACTCAAGACAAAAACGTTGTCCGATAAGCAGTTGTCACCACGACAACGCCGTCGTCGATGGTTGCGACACATTTTGGAGTCGTATTCCCGGCTCAAGAAGCCCCTTCGCAATTTGACTCCGTATCAGATTCTGATGATTGCCCGAGGGATCAGATCTCGGATTGTTGAACTCAAATTCCAGCAGGATTTGAGACCGCTGGTTCAGGCCTGTCGCGAATCTCTCTGCCCAAACCGTCATCCGATGCATGGTTTGTTGATGCAGGTTTCGGAATCGGCGCTCAAGGAGTTGATTCTCCCCAAACTGCAGCAAGATGCGATCGCGATTCTTGAGGAAGATGCACACGAAGAGTTGATCGAATCGTCGGTCCTTCATTTGCAGAACAATCTTTTGCAGCGTCCACTGTCTGGCCATCGCATCTTGATGATCGATGCTGTTGGAATTAAGACTGCGGCGATCTCGATCGTCGATGCAGGTGGCAATGTGATCGCGACCTCGGAGATCCCATGCAACAGCAGCAAGGCTGATGTTGTTGCCCAAAACATGAGTCTTCTGGGGCAGTTGGTTCATCAGCACCGCGTCACGTTGGTCGCTCTATCGAACGGTCCGACTCGCAAGTATTTGATGCCTGCGATCGTCGAGTTACTCAAGCAGTCGACGGATGGCTCGCTCTACTGGACATTGGTCGATCGGTCGGGCTGCGATGCATACACTCAATCGAGGAATTCGCTAGTCGAGTTGCCTCGCATCTCGCGTCGTCATCGTGCCGCAGTATGGCTAGCTTGGCGTATGCAGGATCCGTTGCGTCAAATTCTCAAGATCGATCCCGCAAGATTGCGATTGGGTTCCTATCAACGCGAACTGCCCCAGGCGGAACTGGAGCGGGCGTTGCAGGAATCGGTTTCGGCAACCATCGCCAAGGCTGGAGTCGATGCGCTCTCGGTCGATGTCGATGTCCTGAAACGAATACCAGGCATGACCGACGAAGCTGCCCAACGGGTTGTTGAGGAACGACAAGCGGGAACGATCACAGGTCGCGAAACGTTGATGAAGTGTCTGCGCGAGGTTCTCACCGAAATGCAAGCCCGTCAGGCGATCGGATTCCTGCGGGTCTACGGCAGCAGCAACACTCTCGATGGCACCATCATCCATCCCGATGACTACCGGCTCGCCGAGAGATTGGTGGCTCATGCGAAGTTTGCGCTTCCGCCAACAACTCCGGAAGGTTGGGAAAAACCGGATTACGAAAAGCTCGCGGCCGCCAGAGCAGCAGTCGCCGGAATGTCGATTGAATCGGTCTTGGCAGACGAGAATAGCAGTAGAACGAGTATCGGCGTCATTGAGCCCAAGGTCCATATCAATCCCGATTTCGGCAAGATGGATGATGGACAAGAAATCTCAACGGGAAGTGAAACGCCTGGAGAGATCGAGATCGCCCGTTCTCAGGAAGGCGAACCCTCCGTTTCTGTCGCCGATGAACAGACTGAGGCTGCTTCGGAAACGGTTGCAACTTCCGCAAGCACAGCACCTGCTGAGCCGCCAGCAGTAGCCACCGAAGGATCGCAAGAAACAGCTGCACAGGAGTCAGCATCCCGGGACTCGAGCAGCGAGGTTGCGTCGACAGACGAGGGGACAGCAACGGCCGAAACCTCAACCACTGTCGCAAGTGTAATCATGCCTGAGATTGCGACCGACCCCATGGCTCGCCCTACGCTGATCGTGGACGCGGAGAAATTGGCCCGGAGCTGGCAAGTTGGACGAGCGAAACTCAAGTCAGTGGCAGCGTGCCTGCAATTCCCGTTCGCTGACGTTCGCGAATTTCGTTACCCAGTACCATTGCGAAGCAAAGTACCTAGCCTCGATCAGTTGCCGCAAGGAACCATGCTCTCGGGCCTGGTAGTTGGCGTCGCCGACTTTGGCGTGTTCGTCGAACTTGGTCCAGACTGTTCGGGATTGATCCACATCAGTCGCTTGGCCAGCGATTTCGTCGAAGACCCTCATATGTTCGTGCAGATCGGCGATGTGATTCCGGTTTGGGTGGTACAGGTCGACGAGAAGCGGAAACGGGTTGCGGTGAATGCGATTTCGCCCGGCTCCGCAGAACGCAAACGCGAGACGAATGATGAGCGTTCCGGTGACCGCGATAGCAGTCCTGCGAATCGGAATTCTTCAGATCGAAATTCTGGTCAACGGCCCGCTCGGGGCAATGAACGAAACGATCGTGGTGCATCGGGCCAAGCCCCTCGCGGCGCCGCTCCTAGCAATGCTTCGTCACGCAGTGGCACGCCGCACAGTGGTTCACCTCGAAGTGGTGCCCCTCGCAGTGGTGCTCCTCGAAGCAACGATTCCGGTTCGGGTGGACGTGACCAAGGCCAGCGCCGTGGTGGTCAGGAAAGAGGACGAGGAAACTTTGCCGGTAAAGGGAATGCGAATCGCGATCGGAATGAGGGGCAAGCAAGCGAGAACCAATCCGCCAATCGGAAACCCCTTCGCATCGACAAACCTCAACCGCAAACGCCTATCACCGAGGCGATGCAACAGGGCAAGGAACCGCTTCGCTCGTTCGGCGATCTGATGCAGTTCATGCAAAAGAGCAAAACCCCTGAAACGGTTGACTCCAATCGATCCGCGGAGAGCGACACGCCAGTTCCGGTTGTTCCGGTTCCCGTTGCCGCATCGGACTCCCCGTCATCCGAAACGTCATCCTCCGATACCAGCGGGAATGGTGACATGAGCGAAGCAGGGCATTCGTCATCGGATGCAAGTACAACCGCGTAAGAGTCTCCATCGCATATTTCGCCATGTCTGAATTCGAAGAGAGGCTGAAAAACGCGGTCGCCCGCGGGGCGAGTCGAGCCGAATCGCTGCAATCCGCTGAGGAACGCAAACGGCAAGAGGCCGAAGAACTCAAACGACTGCATACCAAGTATCGACTCGAACTCACCGATCACATCGAACATGCGATCAAAAAATTGATCGATATGTTTCCAGGCTTTCGCTTTCAAGGAGTGTTCGGCAATGCAGGTTGGGGCAGCGCCTGTGTCCGCGATGACTTGGTGATCGAACGGGGAAGCCGCACGAACAAGTACAGTCGCCTTGAAATCGTTGTGCGA
>CAYXFO010000043.1:0-17356 GCA_964464255.1 uncultured Pirellula sp. | reverse complement strand
CGGATTCGAAGATTTCAGGAGCCTGCAATATGGCAACCGTCCCAAAACATTACATCACGCCCGAGGAATATCTCCATCGCGAGAGGAACGCGGAGCATCGGTCCGAGTATTTTCGGGGCGAAATGTTCGCGATGACCGGTGCATCTGCCAACCATAATCTGATCGTCGGAAACTGTGTTCAGACTCTCGGGCAACAACTCAAAAAGAAACCGTGCCGCGTTTATCCGAGCGACTTGAAGCTTCGGATTGAAGCGACCGGACTGTATACATACCCCAACATATCGGTCGTGTGTGGAGAACCACGCTTGGAGTCCGAACGAGGTGAGGTTCTCCTCAACCCGATCGTCCTGGTGGAGGTCCTTTCGGAGTCGACCGAAGCGTACGATCGCGGCAAGAAATTCGAGCACTATCGCACCATCCCCTGCTTGCAACATTACGTTCTCATCTCCCAGGACCGGCACTCGATCGATTGCTTCTCGCGCACCGAGGAAGGAAACTGGCTTCTTTCAAATTGCCAAGGTTTGGATGGCGGAGTCGCGCTCCAAGCGATCGCATGCCAACTGCTCGCTTCCGAGGTCTACGACAAGGTTGTATTTCAACCCTAGTGTCATCACGCCCAGGTTACTTCTCCCTTGGGTTCGCTGAGCAGTATAGACTGCAGGAAACGGATCGCTTTCTCAAGCCCCTCGCGCGAGGTCATCAAGCTGTCCTCATGTTCGATCGAGAGGGCGTGATCGTAGCCGATCATTCGCAGTGCGGAGATGAAGTCGCACCATAATTTGCGAGAGCTACCGTATCCGACAGTTCGAAACAACCACGCCCGGTTCAATTCGTCGCTGTAGTGCTTGGTGTCGAGTACGCCATTGATCGTGGAATTCCATTTTTGGATATCCGTGTCTTTAGCGTGGACGTGCCAGATTGCTCCTTGCAGGGCACGGACCGCAGCGCACGGATCGATCCCTTGCCAGATCAGGTGCGAAGGATCGAAGTTCGCACCGATCTCGGGGCCTGCAACATGACGGAGTTTCAGCAGTGTCTCGGGGTTGTAGACGACGAACCCAGGGTGCATTTCGAGGGCGATCTTGTGGATTCCATGTTGTCGCGCGAACGCAGTCGTCTTGGTCCAGTAGGGGGCAACGACTTCCTTCCATTGGTAGTCGAGAATCTCGAGATACTCAGGCGGCCAAGGGCATGTTACCCAGTTGGGTTGGGAATCACCCGGTGCCCCTCCCGGGCATCCGCTGAAGGTCGCAATCACGTCGACTCCCAACTTAGCCGCGAGACGGACCGCGCGTTCGAAGTCCGCATGATGTTGAGCGGCGATGTTGGCTTTGGGATGGATCGGATTGCCGTGCACGGACAGGCAAGAGATCCGAAGACCTCGCGAGTGAATCGCATGAAGAAACTCCTTCGCCTTGACATCGCTGGCGAGCAGTTCGTCCGGGTTGCAATGGTCAGTGCCGCAAAACGCGCCCACTCCAATCTCGACCGTTTGAACCCCTAGGCCGGCGAGATAGTCGAGCGCTTGCTCCAAAGGCATCGATCGAAGGATGACTGTGAATACGCCGAGCTTCATGGTTGGGATTCTCCTTGAGACACTGGGAGCGGATGGAAAACACTACGAAGGAACTCGGCGATATCATAGCAAGGTGAGAGATAATAATCAGTCGACCGAAGCATACTCAGGCGGAACTTCCGAGGCGATGGCACCGAACATGTCCGTCGAAATGCGCAGTATAGAGATCGATCTGATTGGGATGCAGATCCAAGTCGAAGATATCGCTCGGGGTTTCGATAAGATGAAATACATCGTCAACATCTGGATTCCAGAAGCCGATTTCTTTCGCGACATTTCCGATCATCGTTCCATCAGGATGATAAACGGCACGCCACATCGTCGCGTCGATGTCCTTCTTGAGGCATTCCTGTTTGGAACGCTTTTCGCCTGTAGTCCAGTCGAAGGTCAATGCCACCGCACGGCGATTGCCAGCAGGTGCATTGCTGCATTTGTGAAGTCCCGAAGCGGTCAGTTTCTTGCCATCGGGGCTGAACGAAAGATGGATGATCCCGCCGAATGGTGCGATGTCTCCGATATGAAAAAAGATCTCGCTGGCAGTGAGACTTCGGACGAGTGTCCCGTCCTCGCCGCGCCACTGATGAATATTGCCGACGATATCGCCGCTCACGAGGTCATAGGTATTCGGCACGAATTGAAGGCAGTAGGGAATACTTGAGTGCCCGTCAATCTCGCGCAAAAGCTGCCCGTCGTCCGTCGACCAAACCTTAACCCGTTTGTCGTTGCCGCATGTTGCGATTTGTTTGCCATCGTGACTGACGGCCAGGCCTCGAACCCAGCCAGCATGGGCTTGGACGACGCGAATCGGCTGTGGCGCTGCGCTCGTGATATCCCACGCGATCCAGCGTCCGTCATAGGCACCCGAATAGAGCGCACTCCCATCGGGAGAGAAGCCCAGAGTGCGCACCCAGTTGTCATGCGCCGCGAGTGACGTCTTCTTTCCCGTCCCGATTTCCCAACGCTGAATGGTATAGTCGATCGAACCTGCAACGACGTAGGTCCCGGTGGGATCGACGCGACAGCAAAGGAGTTTCGCGTTGTGCTCCCAGTCGGAAATCGATTGCGAGGCTCGAGGATCAAACTTAGTTGTCATGCCAACAACTCCTTGATCGGTCCAAAGGCAGGATCGGCGATCGGAAATTTTCGACCCGCGATATCGAACTCGCTCGATGAATCGATACCTACCGCTCGAAGGTAGGTATGGAACAGATGCCGATGATCCACCTTCCGATCGGTAACCTCGATCCCTCTGGCATCGGTCTTGCCAATCACCGCTCCATGCTGAATACCGCATCCCGCCAAAGCGATCGACCATGCCTTGGGATAGTGATCTCTACCGTAGCCTGCGTTGATCTTCGGTGTGCGGCCAAATTCGGTCATGACGATGACCAAAGTCCGCTCGAGCAAGCCTCGTTGATGAAGATCGCCGATGAAGTGTGCGAAGGGTCGATCAAAATCCGCGACATAATGGAGATGAAACTCGAAGTTGTTGTGATGAAAATCCCATCCGCCATGTTGGATCTCGATGAACGGCACCTCTGCTTCCACCAATCGCCGAGCGAGCAGCATTTGCTTGCCGAATTCGGTCTTGCTGTAGGCCTCTTGAACCGATTCCTCCTCTCGCGTGATATCGAACAACTCCCGTTTTTCCATCAACCGAAGCGCCTGTTCGTAACACTGAGTGTAGGCATCCATCTCGGCCGATTGGACTTTACTCCGATGGCGACCATTGACGAATCGGCGCCAATCGTGTCGGCGGCTGTCCGCTGTAACGGTCATCCCGTCGGGCAATTGAGTATTGACGACACCTCCTTTCTCAGCGCCGATTGCGACGCTCGCATACTGCGGCCCCAAGTAGGCGGCATTGTTGGCTCTTCCCCCAGATCCTCCAACCATCGTTGTGATATGGCCGGGGAGTGGGAAATCGGCTCGCTCAAGTCCCTTGGCAACTACCGATCCGAGTTCTGGGTATTCGGTCGCAGACCTTGTCGTCCGTCCGCTTCGGACAATGTTGTTGGCCAAGCCATGATCGTCCAGATCGGTGCTGATGCTCCGAATCAAGGCCATGTGGTGCATCTGCTGTGCGGTATAAGGCAACAACTCGGAAATGTGGATCCCGGGGACCGAAGTCGGAATGGACTTGAACGGCCCGCCGGTTTCCAAGTCGGATTTCGGATCCCAGGATTCGAATTGGCTGACTCCGCCGTTGAGATAGACGACCACCACCGACTTGCCTCGTTGGGTGACTTCGGTAGCCCCGAGCGGGTGAGAAAACAAACTGGTACCCGCAATGGCCCCCATCCCCATGAGGAATTCCCCCATGAACTGTCGGCGACCGATTCCGTGGTCAATAGCCCCGCATGGTTTGTATCGGTTCATAGTCATCTTCCATTTGCCGGAAGGGGTCATCCCATCACATCGAAAACCGAAACTCGGTCGAGGCCAACAGTCCCCACACCAATTCCTGCACGATAGCTGCTCGGTCGGTTGCGTTTTGTATCAACAGGTCGGTTACCATGTGTGCCTCGTCGGCATCGGGTCGTCTGCAGAAAATGCTGAGGTATAACTGGTCCGCCAGGACATTAGGATCTTCGATAGCCGTTAAACGCGCGATCAATGTTCCATCGTTGGCTTTGAGCCATGATTGGTAGTTTGGGTCGTTCTGAATCATCAATGCCTGATCGACGGTCGCGAAGAAACTGTCTTGCGGATTGCCTGCCGGAGCAGAAAATCGTTCCACAATGTGATCCTCCACAGTATCCCACATATTGACCGCAAGGGCAGTGTTCACGAACAAATCCCTTTTTGCGATGTCATCTCGGACGCTCGGATCGTTTGGATGTTGCGAGTCCCAGTCGGCAAGAGCCTTGGTCCGAATGGGGCGATCTAACTCCAGCGCCACATAGGTAGCACCGGTTAACTGCTCTGGATTCAGGCTTCTCACGGACCGGATTGCAAAGATGCGTTGCCAGGATTCGACGAGCTCTCGCTCGAGCGACCCTAAAGAGTTTCTCGATTCCTCATTCGGCATTTCTCTGGACTGTTCGCGTAGTTCTATCCATTCCAGCAACCGCTGGATCCTCATGCGTTGCTGATCGCAATCGGTCTGCTGATCGATGACGCTTTGCATCTGCTTGCGCACACGTCGCTCGACCCCGCGAGCTTCGACAACGAATTCGGCGAGGGCCAACCGACGATTGGTCAGCGCATGGATACGGTTTCGTTGGTCTTCTACGCGATAATCGGCATCCTCGATGGTTTCGAGTTGCTCTTGGACTGCGTTGTCCAAGGTAGTCTTCGCTTCACTGGCAGAGGTCAATCGGGCACCGAGCAGCGTTCGGGCTGCGACCAATTCTTGATCTTCGGGTGTGAGTTGTACAGCTTTCTCGGCCTCTTGCGATGCGGCCTGGAATGATTCGATCCGCTGCTGTTGTTTTGCCTGTTGGGATTTCAGTTCGGTCAGTTTCGCAACCGACTTGTCTCGCTGTTCGGTCGATTGCTGCAATTGTTTTTTGGCGTCATCGACCTGGGTTTGAAGCTTACCGACATCGGCCTGGGCTTTTTCTAGTTGCTTAGCAGCGAGTACCAATTCCGAATCCAATGCGTCCCGCGGAGGCTTAAGCTTCTGATGTTCGATCTCGATCCGCATCAACTCCTCGTTCAATCGCAGTACCCCGCCGGGTGGTCCGTCCCAATGTCGGAGATCCGGAATCACTACCGAACGCTGGTAGGTATCCGATCGAGCGATTTGTCGGAGGAACGCGCGCAGATCGTAATTGCACTCGACCAATTCGTCGGAGAGAAGTCGGAGCAATTCCGCAGAGATAGGTGGGTTGTCGGAGTGATGCATATCGACCGGGTGGACTACACCCTTGCCGAGCATGATTGCCCACAATCGATTCGCTAGATTGCGATTGAACGATTGATTCTCCGGATGCGTTGCGAGCACAGCAAGTTGTTGACGGCGGCTGTATCGCGGGACCGCTCGTTTGTTCTTCTCGGGTGCGACAATGTAGGCATCGCTAGCATCGGCGAATTCGGGTTCGGTATCCATCGCCATCGACATCGGCAGTACCGGTTGGGCGACGGATTTACCTGCTTCAGGACGAAAGACCGATGCGAATTCGAGGGATCCATCTCCTTTCTCACCTAGGAATGGCTTGTTGCCCCGTTTTTCGTCTTGAAACAGATAGGTCCGATTGACGAAGGAAAGAATGCCGAAGTACTCGGATTGTTCATAGTCTGTGATCAACGGATGATCGTGGCATTGAGCGCACTGCACATCTCGGCCAAAGAAGATACGGCCCACATCGCGTGTTACCAGATTGGGTTCCGCCTGCCGATTGATCACAAAACTAGCCGCTGGCCGGAGACTCTCACCCGTGCCATCCGCAGCTAAGATCTCGGTACACAATTCGTTCAGCGGACGGCGATCATGAATCCATTGTCGAAGCCAAGCGCGAAACTCTAAAGGCCCTATCACCTCGCGCCGTTCCGTGAACATGACATCGAGCACTTTGGCGTAGTAACGCGAAAACTCTTCTCGCTCCAACAGGTCGTCGATGACTTCATTGCGTAGGTTCTGTCTCCCATCCGAATTGGCTTCGATGCGTTGGAAGAATGTCTCGCTTTCGCTGGTCGAAGGACCGCGTCCGAGCAAATCCAGATAGATTCGTCGATGAAATTCCGCATCGCTGGAGAGCGGCACTTCCGGACCGAAATAGATCTTTGAGAGGACCCGATCGATTTTATGTGATAACGAGTCTTCATCCGCTCGATCACTAGTTTGGGCCCAAGCACACGACAAGTGCAGCACGGACGCTGACAAGATCAGCATCAACGCGAGCAGTATCTTCGGTTTCCAGGATTCTTTCGGGAACATGCAACGAATTGAGATGAGTTGATATGCGATGGAACTTTAATCCGCGTTTTTCGGAATCGGGACTCCATGCGGCATGCTCTGGCCATGGAGTGTTGCGATCAGGTTATTGGCTGCCATGATCGACATGGTATTTCTTGCGACGAAGGTTGCTGAGCCGATGTGAGGCAAGATCGTGCAGTTGGGCAATTCCCGGAGTCGGCTGTCGCTCGGTAGCGGCTCCGGGTCGGTCACATCGAGGCCAGCGGCAAAGATGGTTTTGGCTCGAAGGGCTTCGTACAACGCTTCCTGGTCGATCACGCCACCTCGAGCGGTGTTCACCAAGATCGCATTGCGCTTCATGATCGACAGTGTGTCGCGATGGATCAAATGCTTGGTGCCTGGGTTGAGATCGGTGTGGATACTGATGACATCGCTGGTCGATAAAAGCTCCTCGAGTGGAACTCGCCGCCCGCCGAGTTCGGAATCGATTTGCGGCTTGTCGGTGCGCGAGGTGTAGAGCAATTTCATCTTCCAGCCACCCACCATGGTTCTCGCAACCGCAGCGCCGATTCTGCCCATTCCAAGAATGCCAAGGGTCTTCCCTTTGAGGTCGAGACCGAGCAGTCCCATGGGTTCCCATGTTTTCCATTCCAGAGCGCGAACTTGGAGAATCGATTCCTGAAAATGTCTAGCGGCCGCCAGAACTAAACCAACCGCGATGTCGGCGGTGGCATCGGTAAGGGCATCCGGGGTATTGCCAACTGCGATCGAGCGGCGGTGCGCCTCTCTCACATCGATGTTGTTGTAGCCGACGGCATAATTCGCAATTCCTTGCAGCGATGGACCCGCAGCATCCATCAACGCTGCATCGACCGGATCGCTGAGAAGCGTCAGCAAGCCAAACACCCCTTGGGATCGCGACTGCAGTTGCTCGCGGCTCGGAGGAAGCGGATCGGGCCAGACATCAACTTCGAAGTGGGATCGAAGGAGTTCGATTCCGGGGGAAGGAATCTGACGTGTGACAAAAACTCGCTCGCGAGTGCTCATGAAAATGTTGCCTAGTGCTTGTTAGTAGCCGATGGAATCTTTGTTGAGTCGATCGGGATCGAGCTGTGCGAGCAGTTCGCGACCTCGCTCGGTCATCATCCTCAGTTCGCTACCAATTGCGATGAACTGCATCCCTTGGTCGGCACGCTTCCGTGCGGCTTGTGCGTCCATGACGTGCATGCCTGTCGGGGTTCCGGTCTTCTTGCCGATATCGACAACTTGCCCAAGAGCGGCTTGGAATGCGTCTTCGGTCGCTTCGGTCCCATCGGAGCTTCGCATCTGGGCTCTCAGGTCGACCGGCCCGACGAAGATCGCGTCGACACCTGGGAGGGAATAAATATCCGGCGCATTCGCGATCCCACGCGGGCTCTCGGTTTGCAGGATGACCAGGATCTCGTCGTTGGCTTTCTTAAAGTACTCACCTGACGAGCAGTTGAAGTTCAACGCACTTAGGCTACCGCCGAGACTGCGGTTGCCCGTCGGCGGATACTTGGCCGCACGGATGGCGGTTTGCGCTTGTTCGACGGTATCGACCATCGGCACAACGATCCCGAACGCACCGGCATCGAGGACCCGTTTGATGTGATCGTGGCTTCCTTGAGGCACGCGGGCGAGCGGAATGCATCCCAGATCGGCGATGGCACCGAAGATGATGGATGCCTGATGCAAATCGACTGGTGCATGTTCCAGGTCCAGCGTCAGCCAATCGTAGCCCATGCGAGCCAAAACGCGGGCTGCGAAGACATCTCCAAGGCTTAGCCAAGTTCCAAACGTCGGCTTGCCTTCCTTCAGTAGTTTCTTAACTCGATTCGTTCTCATCGGAATGTTCACGGGGAGGTTGGGAGGGATGAATAGATTCTATGTTCTCGATCGAAGAGATCACTCGGTAGAGGCAGAAAAATGGGAGGACAAAAAGAAGCTCGGAAAACGGATATTGTTTCGCGAGGTTTGATTTCCACGTTTTCATATTTCTGCCCGTCCATATTTTTGCCCTTTGGATTTCTCGCGCATCCCGACTCATTCTATGCGAGTCGCACAGCAACCTCGTTCAGCATGCAATCCGGTTTCTCGCCGCGGAGGGCTTGCAGGGCGTGATGGACCGCCATCTCGTAGAGACGATGATGGCCGGCCCAGGTGTGGCTGGCGATGTGATCGGTCAAGACGACGTTCTCTAAATGCAAAAGTGGATGATCCGACGCGATCGGTTCGCGTTCAAAGACATCCAAACCCGCTCCCGCCAAATGACCCGATCGAAGCGCATCGGCTAATGCTTGTTCGTCCACCAACGAACCGCGCGCTGTATTGATCAGAATCGCGCCATGCTTCATGGTTTGGAGCCTAGAGGCATTGATCAAATGACGAGTTTCAGCGGTTGCTGGGGCGTGCAGCGAGACCACGTCGGCTTGTGAGAGTAGTTCGTCCAGCGAATCGACTTTTCGAAGTCCCAGTTGTGTCCCCTTCTCCAATGAGAGCATCGGATCGAAAGCGATAACCCGCATGCCTACTGCTTGCATGATCATGGCGACATGACCTCCGATGCGCCCCAGTCCGATCAAGCCGAGCACACGATCGCGCAACTCCATCCCTTTCAATGAGAAGAAGTGCGTATGCCATCGTCCCGCGCGGACTTCGCGATCGGCGTAGGCAACCGTTTTTGCAACCGCGAAGATCAATGCGACCGCATGTTCGGCTGTCGACAGGGTCGGACCGTGAGGTGTGTAGCATACAACGATGCCTCGCTGCGTAGCGGCCTGGATGTCGATGTTGTCGTAGCCGACTCCGATCCGAGAGATCACTCGTAAACGAGGAGCTTGGTCCATACGGGCCGAAGTCCATGGAGCCCCTGGATCCAAGGCTGCATCGCAGGATGCCAATTGCTCGATCAGAGCTCCGGGGCCGATGAGTTCCGCCACCCCATCGAGCATCGGTCGGATACTGTCCAGAGGCGGCTCATCCACCCAGATTCGATACATCGGTTTCTCTCTCAGATTTCCGGCGAAAAGCTTGGTTTTACCGAACTAACCGCGCAATAGCAACTCAGTTCCAGCGCGAGGCTGGCGGCATCATTTACTGTTTGGTATGAAAAGCTGGTGAAGACATCGGATCAGTCAATTCACTTTCGCATCAGATTCCTTCCCTAGTGAATCGTATGCTAGTACCATGTGGCAATCGTGATCCCGAAAAACCTCTCCGTTGCTCTTTCTATAAAAGGCTCACATCATGTCGATGAATCGTCTTGCGGCTCTGTCGTTGTTTGCTTCTTGCGTGGCTTTCTGTCTGGGACTCGTGACCACTGCGGGGTATGCGTTTGCCCAAGAAGGGACGGGTAGCGCCGTTGACCCGTCAGGCACATGGCGTTGGGAATACGACTTGGATGGCACGCAGTACAAAGATCTCGTGCGATTGAAGATCGGCTCGAACATCAAAGATACCAAGGACAAGGAAGTCAAAGGCGTTTATGAAAGCAGTGCTGGCCGCAAGATCGAAATCCGGAACGGCAAAGTATCGGGATCCAAAGTCACTTTCGACTTCAACCTCAACTACCAAGGGATGGACGTGAAATTGGAGTTCGAAGGAAGCATTGCCAAGGATGAATTGACCGGATCCGTGAGCGCATCGGCTGCGGAGGGAAGCCGCGATCTGCCCTGGACAGCTACTCGAAGTGTTCAAGCGGACGATGTGATTGGTACCTGGAAAATGAGAATCGATGCCAACGGCACCATCCTCGAACCGGTCGTCACGATCTCCAAGGATGGAGACTCGCTGAAGGCCAGTTATGCTTCGATGAATGAATCCGGCCAGGAAATTCGCATCGATGCCAAGAACGTTAAGGTCGAAAAGAATCAACTTTGCTTTGGTATTGAGACCGATTTTCAAGGGACGACGATCAAGGCTGACTACAAGGGGCGGCCCTATGGCGATAAGATCGAAGGAATGATCGATTATGTGCTCGGCACCAATGCGGGCGAAATCGATTTCACGGGTGTGCGGAGTTCGGACACGAAGTAGTCTGAGTAGTCTGACGAATCAACATGGATCCTGCAGAACAGCCTCGCGAACTCTACCTTGTCGAGGGTGAATCTGCAGCGATTGCCGTGGAAAGCGTATGCAACCATGCGTTTCAAGCGGTTTTGCCGATGCAAGGCAAGCCGCTCAATGCATGGAAGGCATCGCGAGCAAAGGTTGCCAACTACGAACTCTATTCTCAATTGCTGCATGCACTGGGCGAGTCGCTAGGGTCCTCGTCGTTTCCGAACCCTTGTCCGTTTGAGCGAGTGCATCTCCTGTTTGATCCCGATGCAGACGGTATCCACTGTTCGGTGCTCATGCTGTGGTTCTTTCATCGTTGGCTGCCCCACTGGCTCGAGAGTGGCCGCATCTATGGAGTTGCTGCGCCGGTGTGTGAACTGACCTCCGCATCCGCAGCTAAGGTCTGGTATCCAAAAGATCATCGCGAGGTGGAACGTATCCTGGCGGAATGCACGAGCCGTGGGACGAATGACATCCAACGCAGGAATTTTCGGGGGCTTGCCAGCATCGGCAGCGAGTTGCTAGCCCGCACGTGCGTTGATCCCAAGACCCGACGACTCTCCGTCCTGCGACCGGAAGATGCGGTCGCGGCCCTCCATGCCTTCGGGGTTGTACCCTGAAATCGCAGATGCAAGGAATCCAATCTCTCGGCTTCGCGTTGCGAATCGATGTAGCGTTTTGGCATCATGGTCTCCAGAAAGCCTCCGGGGCTATGAAGTGAAATCGCCACAGTTCGGGCTGGATCCCGTTGGACTTCTTTCTCGGAGCCCGGTGCACCCCGTTGGGTTGGAGCAACTCGGTCTGGTAAGGCATCATGCCCTGGTAAGGCATCATGCCGGAGTAACGCAAGTTTATTTTGCCAAAGTTGCGATTAGACAAGGACTTACGTCGCGGAATTTCACTCGTGCGTCGGACTCTCAATCCTTCCCTGTGCCCTCGTTTTCGAGCTGGCAAGTCGCATCGATTGAGGGGGCGCATGGACTTTCCCCCCCATTTTCCCCGGAATCCAACACTCTCTGCGTGACAGGGCATTCGGTGTCCGGCCTACCATTTGCAGTGCTTTGGGCATCAGTCGCCTTCGGGGGGGCGACGAGTTGTCCGAGCAGGTGGTCTACATGAACGATTCGGCGGTGATCAATATTGAGAACTGGTTGTGCCAAGCCCGGGGCGGAAACGCGGATGCTCTTGGTCGCCTGCTTGGCGCCTACATGAATTATTTGAGAACGCTGGCTCATGCCCAAATGGATGATCGACTCAAAAGACGGGTCGGGGCATCAGATATTGTCCAGGAAACCTTGCTCGAAGCCCATCGGGACTTTCTTCAGTTTGTAGGCAAGTCCCCTGCGGAATTCAGTGGATGGTTGCGAACGATTCTCATCAATAATCTGAAGCGAGCCATCGAGTGTCATTTGATGACCGCGAAACGGGACATACGTCGGGAATTGTCGATGGAGGATCTCAAGGGACGTGCGGATCAATCGGCTGCGAGGCTCGAAGCTCTCTTGGCCGCTCCCAATCCGTCGGTCAGTTCCGACATTCAACGTCACGAGTCGCTGATTCGGCTCTCAGACGCTATCTCGCGACTTCCTGACGAACATCGCGAGGTCATCATTCTTCGGCATATCCAAGGTTTGCCGTTCAAAGATATTGGGGAGCGATTGAACAAGACCAGTGGCGCAGTCCGCATGATATGGATGCGAGCCATTGAGAAGCTGCGTGAAACCTCTGCTTCGAGCACAGGAAGGTAAAGGATGATCGATTCGCTGTTTCAACTAGGTATCGACGCACTATCGCCAGAGTTGCAGGAGCGTCTAGCCGAAATCCTCGAGCAGTATGCTACAAGCGTCGAGCGTGGCGATCCCATATCCATCGAGCCGATCCTCCGTGACTGTCCGGAACTTCGTGTTCATGTCGAGCGCATGATAGCCGATATCGATGCGCTTTGCGCCATTCCTAAAGATCACCAATCGAGTTCGACCTCGGTCTTCACTCACAAGTCCTTTCATCAAGGGACCGTGTTGGGAGACTTCGAGATCTTGCAAGAGATCGGCCGAGGGGGAATGGGGGTTGTTTATCTGGCCAATCAGCGATCGCTTCAGCGACGTGTGGCCCTGAAGATGCTTCCCTTTGCAGCGGTTCTCGATCCCAACCAAATCGCTCGATTCCATACCGAGGCCCAGGCTGCCGCGAGTTTGCATCACCCCAACATCGTGCCGGTTTATTCGGTCGGCAATGAGCGAGGCGTGCACTTCTACAGCATGCAATACATCGACGGGCAGACCATGGGAGCGTTCCTGGAATCGCTCAAGCGAGGTGGGACCGCGGAGCATGTGTGGATAGATTCCACCTCGAAAGAACAAAGTGCTGTCCGAGTCGATTCTACACCCAATGCGATTCAATCAACCCGAAGAACTCTGAAGAGTGCGAATTATGTCTGGCAGATCGTTCAAAAGATGGCTGATGTCGCCAAGGCTCTGCATTACGCTCACTCCCGAGGAATCATTCATCGAGATATCAAACCTTCGAACTTGATGGTGGATCTGCAAGGCAATTTTTGGTTGACCGACTTCGGTCTCGCTCGTATCCAAGATGGCCAAAGCGTGACGATCGATGGGGACTTGGTAGGAACGCTACGCTACATGAGTCCCGAGCAGGCAAACGGTCGCTCTCACCTGGTTGACCATCGTGCAGACATCTATTCCTTTGGTGTGACGTTGTACGAGATGCTGACCCTCCATCATGCTTTTGACGGTTCCGATCGATACCAAGTACTGGCTGCAATTCAACGAGCCAAGCCGATTCCAGCCCGTTTGATCAACCCGTCGATCCCTGCAGATCTCGAGACGATCATCGCCAAGTGTATGGCTCCGGAGAAAGACGAACGCTACGCCACTGCTGGGGAGCTAGCCGACGATCTCCATCGATTTCTTCATCATCAGCCGATCGTCGCTCGCCGGCCCTCGGTCGCCGATCGGATTGGTAAATGGGCGCTGCGGAAAAAGAAATGGGTAGCGGCCGTCGGAATGGCGGTCGTGCTGCTGGCGATCGGATCCGTTTCCTTTGCCTTGATTGTCATGCAACAGCGAAGTCGAGCGGAGATGTTTGCCAACAACGCGCATCTCATTGTGGATCGGCTTGGTTCGGATTTCGCAGATCAACTCGAGGGTATACCCGGAACCGAAGAGATTCGGCGAAATATCCTCCAGGAGACGTCCGAGTACTATTCCCAGTTGATCCAGTACTCGGAGCATGACTCTGCACTCGCCCGCCAGGCAGCCCAGGCTGCCCATCGCCTAGCGTCGGTGTCGCAGCGTCTGAGTAACCTGGAGGCAGCACGACTAGGGTATCAGGATGCACTCCGGCGATGGGAGCATGTCCTCTCGCTCAAGAAATGGAACTCCGAAGATGCTATCGCGATCGCTGCATGCCATCGCGATTTGGCCATCTTGCAAATTCGACTGGGAGATATGCAATCGGCTCGTTCTCATTTCGACTCAGCCATCGAACTTCTCGATGGGACCTTAGATTCGCGGGACCGCGACCCCGCGAGCGATCCATCGAGCTTGGAGGAACTTGCGAAGACGCGATCGGAAATCAGTTTGTTTCATGTCAAGACGGGCGAACCGAAGCGGGCGATCGCATTGCTGAGTCAGTCCGTCTAGGAACTCGAGAAATCGCTTGAGTATGTCTCCGCCAGCGACCGGGCTCCGTTGCTCTATCAGGCAGCCTTTGCTTTGAACAATCACGCATCCATCGTTCTCGATCAGGATCCTGCGCAGGCGGCTGCTCTTCTGCAGCAGGCAGTTCAAATCCAAATCGAGTGCGGCATTTCCTATCACTCTCGATTATCCCATCGCATGCTGGTCGCTATTGTGCAAAGCAATTTGGGGATCGCTGAACGAAAGCAAGGGCAACTAAACCACGCTGAACAACGATTCCAGCGAGCGTTCGACGAACTGAGTTCCCTCCTCGAACGTTACCCAGATTATGTGAAAGGGCATGTGGAATTGGCGGCATGCTACAACAATTGGGCTCAGTTGCATCTGGAGAATCGCAACCACGATCGTGCAAGACGATGCTTTGAGGAAGCGAAGGCTTTGTTGCTATCTGCACAAATGAAATTTCCCGCACAGCCCGAGATACCCCATTTTTTGAACCGCATTCAGAGAAACCTCGGAGTCCTCGATGAACTGCAAGCGAGACAAAAAAGAGAAGAGGAAAAAGGCAAGCCGAGGTTTGTTTCCGAAAGCGATGGCCTTTCGTAATGGCCAATGAGATCAACAACATGAAGCGAGCAACGAAAACACGAAAAAAGCTGATCGCAAGATTGGAACGCTTTGAACAACGCATTTGCATGGCCAGCGACCTGCATGATGTAACCACCGAAATGCTGAATGTTGAAGGCTATCAAGTTGCTGAGTTTCACCATGCGGTGATTGACGATCAAGCGGACCATTCGTTCGATAACATGATCGATTCCCATGGTTTTGGAGGACTACCCGATGCAGTTCAGGATGGTGATCCATGGTTGATCGATGAAATCGGGATTGACGATACGGTTGTGGATGATTTTCACAAAGGAGAGCCTGGGGATTGGACCGAGGATCCGATTTCCGATTCCCCTAGCGATAAGACTCCCAAGGAAGATATCGTCGTACCGCTATTGTGGATCGATCCTCCACAGGGTTCGAATATCAGCGAGGTCGACACCCACGAGGGGAAAGATGGTAACGGAAAGGATTTGCAGCCCAAGCCCACGCCTCAAACGGAAGACAAACACAAGCCTACCCCTCAACAAGTGCCACCTTTGGATTTTGCAAAGGCTGGCGCGAATGCTGCTGCGGGACTGGTACCCTACGCTGTTTCGGCAACCAACAGAAATGGTTTGGAGTGGGATCTCGGGAGCGATCTAGACTACTCAGTCTCGGCTCGTCCGTCATTAACCGCCGAGATGCACCGATTCAGTTCGACCGATATGGCATTTACAGCATTCTCAGAGAACTCGATCCCAGAGAATTCGCTTCTCCCGACATTGTCCGCGAAGACCCCGTCTCGTTATTTCGTCAACCAGCCGCAGACGAAATCAAACCTGTCAAAACTGAGGAATTCATACTCCGAACCATCCATCCAGCAGGTGGTGGATGACGATGAGTTGACTCTGTTCGAAAAACTTAGTGAGGCTCTGCTTATTGAAAGGGCACGGGAGGGTCAAAGAGCTGATGACACGACCGAAAAGGTGGTCGCTATGGTTGTCAGTCATTTCCTGAGCTCGGAAAAGGCGAGCCGAGGGGATGGGGGGAATGGTGAAGAGGGAGAAGGCTCGAAGGGAGATGCGAACCCATGGGCGGTCATGCGCGGCGCGAAAGAGCCGGAAATACGAGCTCCGAAAGCTCGTTCTCTCCAGCAGTGGCTCGGCATGATCATGGCAGGTGCCTTCATCACTCTTCAGGAAACCAGCCGAACCCTGAAGCATCAAAACGACAAAGAAAAATCGTTACATCTGAATCGTCTTTCAACCTTGAAGAATAGCTCGAATTCGTAGCCGAAGTTGCTCGATCCGGTCGAGGAATACCCTCGACAAAACTATTCTCAGGGAGAAAACACAGATGAATCATTATCAACGGAGAAGCAGGAACCGAAAAAATCGCTGCTTTTCAAGAACGCTTCGACATGAATTGCTTGAGTCGCGGAGCCTGATGGCTGGGGATATCTTAGATACCCCGACCGATCCGAACATCGACATCAGTTCCGGGTTTGCTGACATTCGCGGAGCCTTGGACTTCGCTGGGGATGTTGATTTCCTTCGTATCGACATGGCCGATCGCAACTCCTTTTCCACCGGCGCGTGGAAGGTTGAAGGACGCGAATCGCTGAAATTCAGAGTCCTAGATGCCGCTGGCCAGGAGGTGCAGGGCGCGGTGGTGGACTCCGAAGGTTGGATCAGCTTAGTCGGATCAGCCAAGGGGCAATACTCCCTCGAGATTTCCAGCCCCACGGATGAAGTGACGGAATACAGTCTACGCGTTTCCGCTTGGACCGCAGAGCCACCGACCTTTCCGGAAGTAACTCCGCGACCAGACGATGCGGATGAGATCGGTCCGGACGCAACGGTTCTCGATACGAGGAGTGATGGTCATGAATTCACGGATGGTGAAATCGTCGGGGCGAGCGACAAAGATGTCTTCGCTTTTGAGATGCTTGAAACCGGTCCCGTGCAAATTTACGGCTCAGCATACCGAGTTGAAAATGCTGGATTCAGAATCGCTCTATTCGATGCATCAGGCTTGCAGTATGGCCAAGGAGATCAAGGCAATTTGATCGAAGTGCCAGAACTTGATGCTGGCAAGTACTACTTGGTCGTGAGTGATGTCAACGGCGAGTCGGTCGGCTACAGTCTCGTAATCAACAGCCAGCTACGGGCTGATGGCGGACCTGATGGTCGAGTTCCTCACAGCGATGTGCCTGATAGCAAGTCCACGGACGAACCGGACATCCATTTATATCTTCGAGATGGAACATGGTTCTATGGAGATGAACCTACGGATGGTGGTGAGAAAGTCGACGGAATGGACGAACCGACTGTTTGCCCATTCCCTGTCGGTGATTGGGAAGGCGACCTAGGAGCGGATGGAGACAACGAGGGGGAAAGCGAGTTTCTTGGCAAAGATGACGGTGGTAGTGGCATCAGTCTCGGCGTACCCACTCCGATTTTCGCTCGGATGCACAACGCCGCATCCCCTGCCGATGTGGACGGAGATGACAGCCTCACGCCTCTCGATGCGCTGGTATTGATTAACCTGCTCAACTCACGGGGTGGCGGTGCGGTCGGTAGCTTCGCTCCT
>CAYXFO010000042.1:0-17494 GCA_964464255.1 uncultured Pirellula sp. | reverse complement strand
CCCTCCTGTGCGTCGTGTGCATACTCATATCCAACGCCGTGTCCGAGGTCCTTCGAACCAGAATAGTGACCATCCCTCAGATGCACAGGGACCGGAATCACATTTCCTTCCTTGACCTCTCGACGTGCATTTGCAATCGCGGTGGTCGCCGAATTGCTCTTGGGCGCAAGGGCGAGATAAATCACCGCTTGCGACAGAGTCAATTGACACTCAGGAAGACCGATGAATTCGCAGGCTTGCATCGTTGCAACGGCCAGAGTCAAGGCATGAGGATCCGCGTTGCCGATGTCTTCGCTGGCGAGGATCACTAATCGGCGGCAAAGGAACCGAATCTCTTCGCCACTCTCGAGCATGCGCGCCAGCCAATAAAGTGACGCGTTAGCATCCGACCCGCGAATGCTTTTGATCAGGGCACTAGCCATGTCATAGTGACCATCCCCCGAAGGATCGAATTGCAGCACCTTTTTCTGCATGCACTCCTGCATGTGCTGGACCGTGATTTCAACCGGATAGCTGTTGCCAGACAAAACCGCCAATTCCAACGCATTGAGCGCCCGCCTCGCATCTCCCTCCGACATGCGAGCGCAATAGGCAAGGGCATCGGGTTGCACGGTCACCTGAAATTTGCCGAGGCCTTGAACCCGATCGCTCAGTGCTCGCTGCATCAACGCGATCAGTTCCTCGTCGCTGAGCAACTGCAACTCAAAGACCTGCGAGCGACTGAGCAAGGCACCGTTGACGGCAAAGTATGGGTTGCTGGTTGTTGCACCAACCAATGCGACCACTCCTGACTCGACATCAGGAAGCAACGCATCTTGTTGCGAACGATTGAAGCGATGGATCTCGTCGATGAAAAGAATAGGTCGCGATCCGGTGGCTGACAGTTCATCCCGGGCCCAATCGAGCGATTCGCGGAGTTCCTTGATGCCGCTGGTGACGGCGTTCAATTGCCGAAATGCAGCTTGAGTCTCCGACGCGAGCAACTTTGCAAGTGTTGTTTTCCCCGTACCTGGAGGCCCATAGAGCAGAATCGACTGCAGTCGCCGTGTCTTAACCAGCCGCCGCAGAAGTTTGTCGGGGCCGAGTATATGGGACTGGCCCACCATTTCATCCAGCGTTTTCGGACGCATGCGGGCAGCCAGCGGCATCGCCTGCTCGCGATTGGACTGTTCTGCCGCAGCGAAGAGATCCATGGTCGACTTTCTCGGTTCGGCTTGGTTTTCCAGCGTTTTGCCTTACAATCTTCGACCCATTCGAGGATTTATTCTTTTTCGAACCAAATACTATGACAGATTCTCAACCACACGATTCGGGCGAACTAGGGGTTCATCAAGCGGCGAGGCTTGAAAAACTCAAGAAAATCGAAGCACAAGGGCTCGACCCGTGGGGCCATCGCTTCGACGACCGCTCGTTCATCGAAGCGGTCCGTGCCCGCCAAGGAGAAGTTCGCTACCAACTCGCAGACGGCAGCCAAATCCCTCTCCCCGAATTCGACGGCCCCGAAATCATCGACTACAAGGCTTGGAAGGCAAGCAAGGGACCGGGAGGCGAAGAAATCGGACCCGCCGTTCGGGTCGCCGGTCGAATCATGCTGATGCGCACGGCTGGCAAGTTGGTGTTCCTCAACATCCGCGACTTGACCGGCGATATCCAAATCATGATCCCCAAAGGGCACGTCTCCGACGAGGATTTTGAACTGACCAAACTGCTCGACTTTGGAGATCTGATCGGAGTCGATGGCCGACTCGGTCGAACCAACACCGGCGAACTGACGGTCTTCGCATCGAAGCTTCACTTCATGACCAAGACGCTCGAGCCACCACCCGAGAAGCACGCGGGCTTGCAAGACCCCGAACTGCGTCAACGGATGCGGTACCTCGATTTGACTTACAACCCCGATTCGCTTCAAACGTTTCTGAAGCGTACGAAGATCATCCACTCGATCCGCAGTACTCTCGCCAAACACGACTTTGTCGAAGTCGAAGGGCCAACACTTCATACCATCGCTGGCGGAGCAGCAGCCAAGCCCTTCACGACGCATCACAACGCGCTCGATATGCAACTGTTCTTGCGGATCGCGTTGGAGTTGCACCTCAAGAGATTGATGGTTGGCGGTATCGAACGCGTTTATGAAATCGGCCGTGTCTATCGAAACGAAGGGATCAGCCCGCGGCATAATCCTGAGTTCACGATGATCGAGCTCTACTGGGCCTATGCAGACTATCGAGTCATGATGGATCTGACTCAGCAGATCATTATCGAAGCTCTCGATACCATTGGTCAGGGATACAAGACTCACTGGGGCGATCTCGAAATCGACTTTACTCCCCCATTCAAACGCCGCACCTACACCGAACTGTTCGAGGAACACACCGGCCTCAAGATCACCGATCATGAAGGAATCGCGAGCCTGGCGCGCAAACTCAGACTCGATCCCGCTGGAAAACACCCCGATGTGGTGATTAGCGAAGTCTTCGAGGAAAAAGTCGAAGACGCCTTGATCGGCCCGGTCTTCGTCACCGATTATCCAGCGAGTTTGTGCCCGCTGACCAAACGGAGTGCGACCCAACCGGACATCGCAGAAAGATTTGAACTGTTCATTCACGGTATGGAATTAGCAAACGCCTACACCGAACTCAACGATCCGATCCTGCAAGAGAATCTGTTCCAGACACAATTGCAGGGGATGGCCGAAGATGATTCCATGGCTCGCATGGACACAGATTTCATTCGAGCACTGAGGCATGGCATGCCACCAGCGGGTGGATTAGGCATCGGAATCGATCGCTTGGTGATGCTGCTGACCAACTCGCGGAGCATTCGCGATGTCATCCTCTTCCCACTCTTGCGACACGAAAGCTAGGAGGTCATTACCATGGAAGCAGGTATCGTTGGATTACCAAACGTTGGCAAGAGCACGCTGTTCAACGCATTGACCGGTTCACAGGGTGCCCAGGCGGCCAATTACCCGTTCTGCACGATCGAGCCCAACGAGGGGATTGTCAGTATCCCCGACAAGCGGTTGACTCAGATCAACAAACACATCCCAACGCAAAAAATCATCCCTGCCATGTTCAAACTGGTAGACATCGCGGGCATCGTGAAAGGGGCGAGCGAAGGACAAGGGCTCGGAAATAAATTCCTCAGCCACATCCGCGAAGTCGACGCCATCCTTCAGGTCGTGCGATGCTTTGAGGATCCGGATGTGACTCACGTTTCTGGTAAAGTTGATCCGGTGTCTGACATCGAAACGATCGAGTTGGAGCTGATGATCGCGGATATTCAAACGCTCGAGACCGCGTTGCCCAAAGCCGAGCGGGCTGCCCGAACCGGCGACAAGGAAGCCAAACTGCGTGTCAGTGCGATCCAACATTGCTTGGAGCAACTCAACAAGGAGGAGCCCCTCAGGACCATAAAACTCGATGAAGCCGAAGCCAAGGCTATATCGAGCTTTGGGCTGATGACCGCCAAGCCGATCCTCTATATCGCTAACGTCGACGAGACCGATCTGCATGGAACCGGCCCTTTGGTCCAAAAGGTTCGTGAATTCGCGAGCAAGATCGGGGCCTCGGTCGTGCCGGTTTGTGCGAAGCTCGAGGCGGAGATTGCCGAACTCGACGAACCCGATCGGAGCGAGATGCTTGCCGGAGTTGGGCTAGAGGAACCCGCCCTCCAAGTAGTCGCCCGCGAAGCCTACCGAACACTGGGATTGCAGAGTTACTTCACGGCAGGCGAAAAAGAAATCCGCGCTTGGACCATTCCGGTCGGAGCCACGGCACCCGAAGCTGCTGGAGTGATCCACACCGACTTTGAACGGGGCTTCATTCGCTGCGAGGTCTACACCCTCGCGGATCTCGAGCAATATGGCAACGAGAAAGATATCCGTGCCAACGGCAAGATGCGAACCGAAGGCAAGACCTACATCATGCACGACGGTGATATCTGTCACTTCCTCTTTAATGTCTGATGGACTATGGCCCAGGGATTCCTGCTCGGAGAGTTGACGATCCTGGCGATTACCGGATCGGATCGTCTCAAGATCGCCAACAACCTATGCACCCAGGATTTGAAATCGATAGCTCCTGGGCAAATCGCTGAAACCTTTGTCACCGACGTCAAGGGCCGAACGCTGAGCCATGGTGTCGCGCTAGCGCGCGAGGATGCCTTGTGGTTCATCTCCAGTCCTGGTCAAGGCGCACGACTGGTGCCGCATTTCGATCGCTACATCATCCGCGAGGACGCAGCGGTGCAGGATGCGAGTAGTGATTGGGACGCGGTCCTATTCTTGGCATTGGAGGATGCCTGGGCATTCGGCACATCGCATCCGGATTGGGGTTGTGTGATCACTTCCGTCCCTTGGGTCTCAGGAGGCGGATTGGTCCTCGTGCCAGCAGGGCGAAGGGAGCAATGGACGAACGAGGTTCGCGAGGGTTCGATCGTCCCAAGCGATACGCACACTAGGTCCGGATGGGAGCAAGCGCGTATCGAGGCCTTTTGGCCGTGGTATGGAGTCGATCTGGACGATCGCAATTTGCCTCAAGAAGCGGGCATCGATGCCAGGGCGATTTCGTTCAAGAAGGGGTGCTATCTCGGGCAAGAGACGGTCGCCCGGTTGGACGCGTTGGGCCAAGTGCAAAAGCGATTGGTGCGATTAACGTTCGAGAGGCAACCGGACGTCTCTTTACCTCACTCGATCGAAGTGGATGGCAAAGAGATTGGAGTATTGACCTCGTTGGCTGAGAGGGAAGACGGTAGCGGGATGGGTCTAGCCATGATCCGCCGCAGCCACTTCGCGTCCGGTACCCAGTTCGACATGTCGGGTCAAAGAGGGTTGGTGATTTAGCACTCGCCGCACATCGGTTCGGAAGGTTACTGATCCCTAAGTATTTCGGCAGGAACCCCTGGTACGCGTTGGAATGTTGGGACGGGGTTGCTGGCATCAAAAGAGAGGACTCGCGATGTTCCCACGAAATAGGTGCGATCTTCATCAATGACCAAGTTGAAGGTCTCGGCTTCCTCTACAGGCTTTAGGCCGTCGATGACTGCGGAGCCCTCCAAAGTTCGCAGCAGCATCCCTGTCTCTAAATCCTTGGTCTTAACCCAGCCATGGCCATTGACCCACCATAGATGTCCAAGAGTAGATCGAATGGTTTCGCGGTTATTCAAAGTCAACTCTCGAATTGGAGCCGGCGGACGAAGCGTTGTTCGCAAAACTGACCGCAGGGATATTTCGCCCGACACGATATCCTGCGAGACCACTTGATCACCCGCACGCAACCCGTCGACAGGCTTCAGTCCCGTATCGGTTTGAATGAGAGTTCCAGCAACCAAGCACTCATACATTTCACTATCAAAGACGGCTACAGCGAAAACTCGTTCGTTCTCGAAGACCGGATTGTTTCGATCTTCCCGATAACTTGATTCGACGTTTTTAGGCCCAACGGAGTAACTTTCTTCATGACGCTCCCACCATGCCCACCAGGCTTTAGGATCATCGGACAGCTTTTGTTTTGTGATCGATCGTAGAACGGTGGCTACTTGTCGTTGAAAGGATCGGATGGAATCGTTGGATTTCTCGATAGCCGCCTGAGCCTCGGCGGTCGTTCTCTGAGATTCCTTTTGCACAATCGACTGGGCAACATTATTGGTGACCGTTTGCTGAGTGGACCGCAGATCTTCACTACGAACTTCGCGCCAATCACGATACTCAAAAACAGGAGCTGTCGATCGCCCCGTTCGGTCCACTGCAAGCAGTTTGTCGAGTTGGTCCGCCTCAATTCGATTTCTCATCTCCCTCGTTTGGACTAACTGGAGCACCATTTCGCCATTCCCCCGCGTGACAACTTGGTCCCTCAGTTCGTATTCCGTGGACATCAGATCCAGCATGTCGGGTACATAGAAGCCGAGTGGATATCCCTTCAAAGCCTCAATCGCCGCGACTCCGATCTCTGAGGAAGGATCGGAAATAGCGATGCCTGCGAGAGAGATACAAGCCTCGCGGGTCTGAAACCGACCGATAACTTGGATGAAATGCATAGCTGTAGCGGCGCTGACTTGCCCGATCGCTACGTCGAGAGCTACGACGACCTTTGGGTCCTTGAGACTCTTGAGTTGTTGGATCGCTTTGAGTCTTTTTTTGGTGTCATTGCCGTCCAGGGCGACAACCCACTCGCGAACCTTCGGCATCCACTGCTTCAACGATTCGGTAGCGGTCTTTGATCGGGCAGCAACCACAGACATCTCTTCGGGGCTGAACCAGCGACTGCCTACCAACACATGTCCTAAAGATCTTCGGGCTTCGACATCTGAGCGGTCGCTTTCCAAGACTTCATACCAGTGCGCGCTAGCTTGCGATTGCAAACCCTGAGACCGACACCATCGAGCAAGGGTCCGGTGACCATCCAGATCGAGCAGTTTGTCTCCCCGCTTCTTGTAATAGGCTGCGATCGTCGGATCCAAAAGCTCGACGTTCAACTCCGTTGCAGATATCCATCTTTGTTGGTGAGAGAGTTGACCTGAGTGCCAATGAACAGCAGCTAACGATCGATCCTTGTCGGGAGTT
Source organism: uncultured Pirellula sp. (assembly GCA_964464255.1). GTDB lineage: Bacteria > Planctomycetota > Planctomycetia > Pirellulales > Pirellulaceae > JBKCUI01. The sequence goes on along the minus strand of CAYXFO010000042.1, from coordinate 10,932 downwards.
CCAAGTTGCTCGTAATCAGCCGAACGCAGCTTGGCTAATGCCGCGACTCTGTCTACCGATTTCCCTTGAGATTCCTGGACCAGTAGCTGCTGCAACGATTGATTTGGTGTCGAATCGGAATCCTGAGTGAGAGGGGCCGCAACAAGACTATCGCCCGGGATTAAAGTGCCGATCAAAGTGACGGTAGATCCAAGCGAGAGAATACCCCAAAGAAATCGGGTACCCGACCTGAGAACCGATCGACCCGGACGATACATGGTAGACCTCTTGTGAAGTAAACGATTCAACCGACATCGAAACTCGCTTTTTGAGAATACAAGCTCCCATACGGTGTTGCAAGCCTCTCAGGCAACCAGCAGCTTGGGTTACTAGCAATCGATATCCCGAGCCTTGGTGAGTCCCCCCGACCAGGTACTCGTATTTCTTCGATCATTGCGATGGCTAAGGCTGTTTGGTAAAGTGGAAAGTCTGTGTTTATCAGCGATGTTTCGCCGGTTCTGTGAGCTGAGGAAAGCCCGATGTCTGCTTTTTGCAATGTGCGGCCTTTTGTGGGGCACATCGCTTGGATCCGATTTGGAATCGCGATCGTTATCACGTGGTGCATCATGGCATGCAGTGTGATGGATTCGCAGTTTTGTGCGAATGCTCAGAACCCCGTAGGTGGTGATTCCGTAGATGCCTCCTCGCTTTCCATAGTCGCTCTTGAGCAAATCCAACAAGACTACTTCGACTTTTTGGCTGAGCGAAAGCGACTGCATGATGGATATAGTCAAACCTTAGTCACGCTAACGAATACTCAAGAGGACCTGCAAAGAATCGGCAACGATGGATTACGCCAGCAATTGATGGCAATGCAGTCGTCGATGGCTTCAATGCGGATTGGAGCCGTGCTCCGCGAAAAGGGTGAGGATTTTGAAGAAGAAGACGGCTTGATTCGATCCAAGATGATTGCCGACCTCAACACAGCGATGCGCGGTGAAGAATTGCGTCAGCTCGACGCAGCTACACAGGCCATTGTTCGTCGACGAATGGAATGTCTGCAGAAGGGCTTTCAATTGCAACAACAGTGGCTCAAGTGGCAGCAGGAGTGGCCGTCGTTCCTGACGCGTTACTGGCCTCATTCAGACCCAGAACGACGATTCACTAAGCTAGAAATAGAGACCCGATTAGCAATCCTAAAAAACTCGGATCCCGAAGATTATGCAGCAGCTATTACCGCTGCATTGCTCATGGATCGACTCGGAGAGTACGACGATGCGATTGCCATGATCGACAAGGTTCTCCAAGCGCAGACCACGATCCAGACGACGGCGATGATCGCGAAAGCATCGTTATTGTTCTCGAAAAACGACCAAAGAGCGGCAAACGCCACGTTGGTCACCGCAATCAAATCGAAAAATGAAACCGCACTCGACCGATGGTTTCGGGCTCGAATCGCCGCGTCCCAAAAGCAATTCGCAACAGCGGAGAAGACATGGGCGGCTCTCGTCAATGTTAAATCCCTTGAGCTTGAGAGCCGTCGCGGACTGGCCTTGCTGTATTGCGAGCGAGCCGAACGCCTTCCCGCCATGGGCAAACGTGCTGTCAAAGAGGCAAAGCTCGCTTTTGATCTCGAGCCACAACCTGATTGGTTTGCCCATTTTGTTCTCAGCCTAGCTCTTCATTCGAATGGGGAAACTGCCGAAGCAATACTGCAATTGGAAAAGGCAACCTATAAGGCAACCGATGAGAATCGAATACTTTGCGAAAACCTTCGCGAATCGATACAAGCTGGGAAGAATTTCGCATGGGACTTTCGAAACACGATACCTTAGATAACGTATGACGGAAGTCACCGCTACATCGCAAAGCGAGTGGAATCACTTCGAATCCATCCCAAGATTCAATTCCGCTGATGCTCGGACTCAAGCAAGCGAAAGAGAGAGATTTAGGCAGACGATCAAAGGGTAATGCTCTGCCTACGATGCAATTGCTCGAAGAGATGCCAGGGTGCGGTCGATTTCTTCAGCGGTGTTGTAGTGCATGCATCCGATTCGGACCATCCCTTCGCTGTCCGTTCCCAATGCCGTTGTCAGCGGAACCGCGTAGTAGTTGCCATGCCAACAGCAGATGCCTTGTTCCCCTAACTTCTTCGCTACGGTCGCAGAATCCAAGCCTCGGATCTGAAAGGCGACCGTCGGCGCCCGCTCGTGCATGCGATCGTCGTCCGCAATACCGTACAGAGTGACCGATTCCATTTGCTTCAGGCCATGAATCAGCCGCGTGATCAACTCCGTTTCCGCTCGCTCGATCTGCGCGAAGCTATCGTCGAGCCGCGCTCGACGCGAGTCGCTCGCAATATCCAAAGTCGACAGAGATGCTAGGTAATCGATCGCCGCCGTCACTCCGGCGATGCATGAATGATTCTGAGTCCCCGTCATCCAACGGCCCGGTATTGAATCGGGAGCAGGACGCAGTTTGTACGGCACCAACGATTGCATCCGTTCCGGCTTGCCGTACAAAATTCCGATGTGGGGCGCGAAAAATTTGTACCCGGAGCAAACCAAATAATCGCAGTCCCACGCCTCGACATCGATCCGTCGATGGGGCGCGTAGTGAACCGCATCGACAAACAACTCCGCTCCCACACCGTGCACCAGTCTTGCGATCTCGGAAATATTCGTTAGCGATCCCACCGCGTTGGATGCCGCCGTTACCGCCACCAATTTCGTTTTGGAATTCAACTGTGAGCGAAGCGAATCCATGCAAAGCGTCGCATCCTCGCGACGGATATCGATTGTTCGCAGGGTTGCGCCGGCGTCGCGAGCAGCCAATACCCACGGAGTGTAGTTGGCATCGTGGTCGAGTCGAGATACCAAAATTTCATCACCAGGTGCCCAAGTGCGAGCTAAGGCTCGCGAAAAATGAAACGTTAATGTCGTCATGTTGGGACCAAACGCGATCGACTTGGGGTCGTGAGCCTGTAGCAGATCGGAGACGGCGACATGCGCTTCCTGCATCAACTGGTCAACCTCGTGACTGGTCGCAAAATGCCCCGAGCGGTTGGCATTGTGGTGGATCATCGCATCATGAACACGACGGGCAACACATTCGGGGACTTGGCTACCCGCGGGCCCGTCCAAGTAGATCATCGGTTGCTCATGGTGCAATCGAGATAGCGATGGGAACTGCGATCGAATCTGATCGAGATTGAGCATCTTCCTCTCCGTTAGGCTTCTGGCTCCGGACCGACACTCACGCGTACTTGAACACGGTTCGCGAGTCCTTCAAACGCTGCTTGAACCTCATCGCGGGTAACTCGCTGATAGTTCTCTGTGGCTTCGCGTACGGTTTCGTATTTCCGGCGGGACAACCATGCGTTCCCGATCGAGAACAGTCGGTTGCTGGGTCGTTCCGAGGCGAGGATCATTCCCGCACGGACTTTGTTCTTGGCGAGTTCCAGTTCCTTGTCGGTGATCGCCTGCGTGCGAGCCCCGCTAAGAATACGTTCGATTCGTTCCCAATTCTCCGATTGCTGCTCTGGGGCACACGCGAGATAGAGTCCAAAGATCCCGCAGTCCTCGAACTCATTGGTGAAGGCTACTGCCAAGTCTGCGAGCCCCTTGTCGGTCAGTTCCCAGAACATGCGACTTCCGGAATCGTCACCGAGAATCGATGCCAGGATGCGATAGACATATCGCTGAGGGTCGAGGATGCTGGGACTGGGGGAATACTCCAGCGTGTACTGCTGCGTAGCTGGAGGATGGACCATGGTGACTTCTGCCGTTGCAGGGTGAGGCACGATTCGCTTGCGATCGGTCGTTGCGGGTTCCCAGTGACGCGTTCGCTCTGCGGCTTCTCGAACCAAAGATTCAAAATCCACGGCGCCACTGGCTACCAAGCAAACGTTTCCCGGCGCATAACGCATGTGATGGTAGGCTCGCATCGCTTCTGCGGTCAATCCGCTTACCGTTTCGCGCGTCCCGAGCACGCGCGTTGATAGCGGATGATCGCCGAAGTATTCCTCCATCGCTCGTTCCATCGCGCCGTAGGGAGGTTGATCGTCGTACATGGCAATCTCTTCCAAGATGACTTGCTTCTCGGTGTCGAAGTCGTCTTGATGGAGCGTAGGCCGCATCATGTCGGTCAACAGATCGAGCGCTGCGGATTGATGTTCCGGCAGGACGCTCATGTAGTAGACCGTCTGCTCCTCGCTGGTGTACGCATTCGATTGGGAGCCGAGGTCGTCGAGCGCCCGATTGACATCGAGAGATGTCCGGGTCGGTGTCCCTTTGAACATCATGTGTTCGAGAAAGTGGCTGACACCTGCGATTTCGGTCGTCTCATCGCGCGAGCCGGTTCGCACGAAATAGCCGAGGGATTGACTGAAGGCATCGGAATTGACTTCAGCTACAATCTCCAAGCCGTTATCGAGAACCTCATGTCGAAACTGCATGGGAAAACTCCAGAGCTTCGGGGCCGATCGTGACCAAGGTCCAGCCTTGCGGCGGGTGTTCTTGGAAGTGTTTTAAGAGTGACTCGCACGTAAGAGCATGAATTTCAGCCAGCACTTCTTGGCGGGATGGAACGCGCCCGAGATACATCCAATCGTAGGCGATCTGAGAACTGCGTGAAGAACTGCTTTCCTGCTCCATGACCAACGATGTCTGCACGCGGGACTTCAACCGCGACAACTCGTCCTGGTCAATGCCTTGTGCAAGGGCACGGATGGTATCGACCGTGACCTCGAGGGTCTCTTGAGCCCGGTTGGAGGTTGTTCCCGCGTAACAGAGAACACTGCCGCAATTTTTGAGAGAATGCGAGGAAGCGGACACCGCGTAGACCAAGCCTCGCTTCTCACGCACTTCGGTAAATAATCGAGAGCTCATGCCGTCGCTCAAGATCCCGACGATGCCACGACCACGATAGTATTCGGGATGGTTGTAAGGGACCGCATCGTAAGCCAGCGCGATATGCGTCTGCTGACTTTCATGGGGCAGATGGACCGCACCGCGATAGGGCACGACCGGCCCTGGCTCAGTATCCGTTGCTCCCGACCATGTCGAGAACAAAGACTCCAGAGTCCGGACCACTTCGTCCCAATCGAAGTTACCCGCCAGGGCAAGTACTGATCCGCCAGGCTTGCAGAACCGGGAATGGAAGCCGACGCAATCCTCAAGCTCGGTCGCTTCTAAGCCTTCTTCGCTCCCCAAGCTCGAACGCCCGAACAACTCACCGAACCGAAGTTGCTTGAGCTCCTTGAAGCACTTCTGAGCAGGATCGTCCTCGATCGACGCCAGTTCCAAAAGAGCCGACTGGCGAGCCTCCTCCAACTCCGATTCCGGAAAGTGGGGAGCCAACAGGATCGAAGCCGCGATTTCGAGCGTTGGTTTCAAAACGCTAGCCATCGCAGCCATACTCATCGTGGTATAGAAGGTAGACACATGGCTTGAGCGTTCCACGCCGAGGAAGTCGAGCCGTTCCACCACGTCGCGACTAGATAAGGGACCAGCCCCGCGCTGCGATAGCTCAAGTGTCAAACCTGCGAGCCCTGCCCGGTCCGTTGGCTCGCGACAGGTACCGCCGGGAAGCATGAGGGTGAAGGCGACCGACTCCAGCCAAGGCATACGCTCACCCAAGATTACCAAGCCGTTGGCGAGCCGATGTTGGAGTAGTTTTTGTTGCATTAACTGATTGTCCCATCCAGAACCGAGATCGCGTGGGGATTCTTTACTGGCTAGCGTTCTCGGTTCGTGAAGAATTGTAACAAACGATACTGCCTCGACTACGCGAGTTCGCGGGTACTGAGCGAAGCATCGTGGATAGCCGCACACTAAAAATCGACATAATCGAACCTGTCGCCGTCTCAGGAACGTGAAAAAATGAAACGGCTTTGGGTGCTAAGGACTAGCCATATTTGCTTGAAATGCAAACACTTGTCCTGGAAGGGAGGATTTCCGGCAGTAGCAAACCCTCGCGTTTCGCGCCCCGCAGTGCGTGGTATACTACCTCGGCACCATCGACGTCGCGAGATGTCTGTGACAAAAGGGTTTCGGCTAAATAAAATGAACCTTGCCGGATTGAAGCAATTCAATGAAACAACGACCTAAAGTGCCCCAGACTGATTTGAGAAAGGTCGCAATGAGTTTTCCAAAAGGGTTGGATGAAGTCCTTCGCGATTGGGCTTTTGACCCGCATTCTCTCTCCGTGCGTTTGGTCAAAGCAGACGATGGACGCGATGTGATTCAAATGCGTGTCGACCTCGGCATCCTGCAAATGGAAACCCAGGGTCGCCCTGACGGTCAACCGTTGCAAGGCTTCGCTTCATTCCTCGATTGGATGCTCGACGTAGAAAAACGAGACGAAGACTTTGTGATGGACGAAGACCAGTGCTTCGAAGCCGACCGGGAATTCGTGCAGTACTATCATCGCCGGATCTCTTGGCTAAGGCTACAGCACTACCATCGCGCCGTCGAAGACGCAGACCATACACTCGCGCTGATGGATGTCTGTCGTGATCATTCGCCTGACGAGGAATGGACGATGAGCCATGAACAGTATCGACCATTCGTCTTATTTCATCGAACGCAAGCGGCGGCCTTAGCAGCCCTCGATGAATCGGATGCCGAAAAAGCGATCTCCGAAATCAACACAGGACTTGAACAGATGCGAGAAGTGTTCGTCGAACACGAAGCTCAAGATGAGTTCGATGACGATGAGATGGTTCAGCAACTCGTGAAACTAAAGGATTCACTTCGTGAGGAATATGAAGTAGGCCCCTCATTGCAAGAACGGTTGGCCGAGGCGGTTCGCAGCGAACAATACGAACTAGCGGCACTCTTACGTGACGAACTCGCTCGTCGGCAAGAACATTGACGGCGAAGCGCAGAAATCCAAGATCGCTGCTACATAATCCGATAGACGAGTTCTTTCATGCGTCTTCCTATCTCTCGCCGGACCTTTCAAACCAATCTAATCTCGACTAGTCTTGTAGCAGGAGGCCTCGCACGCACCGCAATGGGCACCGCTCCTTCGGAGGAGCCGAAAGCGAAGTATCGAGTCGGCATCATCGGTGCAACCGGCCGAGGGGACTATGGACACGCAGTCGATATCCCATTTACCAAGTTGCCAAACGCTGAAATCGTAGCCGTAGCAGACGCCGATCCCAAGGGACTGGAGAAGGCGGCAGAACGACTCCATGCTCGCAAGAAGTACTCCGACTTTCGCGAGATGCTCGGCACGGAAAAGCTCGACTTGGTTGCCATCTGTCCACGTTGGATCGATCAACATCACGATATGCTGATTGCAGCGGCCAAGGCCAATTGCCATGTATACATGGAGAAACCCTTCTGCCGCACGATGCTCGAGTGCGATGCAGTGCGAGAAATTTTTACGGCCAAGAAACTCAAACTCGCGATCGCTCACATCAGCCAATATTCACCCGTTCTCGACACGTCTCTCCAACTCGTTCGCGATGGAGCGATCGGAGAGTTGCTTGAGATACGCGCGCGAGGCAAAGAGGATCAGCGCGGTGGAACCGAGGATATGTGGGTCTTGGGCTCGCACATGTTCGGCTTGATGAGATCGTTTGCTCAAGGGGATGCCGTTCGGTGCTTCGCAAGTATTTCCTTGAGTGGCGAACGCATTCGAAAAGAACATGTCGTCGATGGAAACGAGGGACTCGGGCCGCTTGCGGGAGACCGCGTACAAGCGAAGTACTCGTTCCCTAACGGCGTTGATGGATACTTTGGCTCACGACGGAACATGGGGGCCAAGCCTAGTCGCTTTGCGCTGCAAGTATTCGGCTCGCAAGGGATCCTGGAGATCGAAAGCGGATATCTTGCCCCGGCATCGATCCTGCGCGATGGAAGTTGGTCTCCCTCACGCAGCGGTAAGGCTTGGGAAAAGATTACTTCCGCCGGAATCGGCAAGGATGAACCGGTCAAAGACGGCACGTACGAAGCTGGACATCTTGCCGCCATCCGCGATTTGATGTTGGCGATCGAAAACGATCGACAGCCACGATGCTCATTGACCGATGCAGTGCAGATCACCGAAATGATCTTATCCGTTTTCGAATCCGAACGCGTTGGCCGCGAAGTCGCTTTACCTCTGGAGACTCGCGAGCATCCCTTGAAGTTGTTGTCCTAGCCGCAAGCGGGTTGGAGCTAGCACCAGAGCGCCTGCTCGAGATCGCTGATGAGATCTGCCTCGTCTTCGATACCGACCGACAAACGGATCAAACCATCTTCGATTCCGATCGATTGCCGGACTTGGGCAGGTATCGATGCGTGCGTCATGATAGCAGGATGCTCGATGAGGCTTTCGATTCCCCCTAAGCTTTCGGCGAGCGTGAACACACGGCACTGGCTCAGCATGTTTCGGGATGCTTCGAGGCCACCACGTACAATCGCAGAGATCATTCCGCCGTAACCGCGTTTCATTTGGCGGGAGGCGAGCTCGTGCTGAGGATGGCTCGGCAACCCTGGATAAATCACCCTTTCGATTTGCGGATGCTTTTCCAACCACTGAGCCACCGCCATCGCGTTTCTGCAATGACGCTCCATACGGACGCCAAGCGTCTTGACCCCGCGATGGGCAAGAAAACTGTCGAACGGGCTGGCAATGGCCCCGACAGAATTCTGAAGAAATGCCAGCCGATCCCTGATCTCCGGATTCCGACCAGCGATTGCTACGCCGCCAACCATATCCGAATGCCCATTGATGTACTTGGTCGCCGAATGGACCACGACATCGAATCCGTAATCGAGCGGACGCTGCAGCCACGGAGTAGCGAAGGTGTTATCGGCGACGGCGATAAGATTGTGTTTCCGAGCGACAGATCCGATAGCTGAAAGGTCTGCAATTTTGAGCAGCGGGTTGGTGGGGGTCTCCACCCAAATCATGCGAGTATTGGGTTGGATCGCCTGTTCAAACAGCTCAGGCTGTCCTGGATCGACATATGTGATGTCGAGGTGAGCTGAGTTCCTTCGCACCCGTTCAAACAATCGATAGGTACCGCCGTACAGATCGTTGCTGGCGATAATGTGTGAACCAGCCTCCAACAGTTCTAGGACGGTTGAGATCGCTGCGAGTCCAGATGCAAAAGCGAATCCGCCCGTGCCGCATTCGAGATTGGCAACAGCTCGCTCGTAAGCAAATCGGGTCGGATTGTGACTGCGGCCATAGTCGAATCCCTTATGGACTCCGGGAGACTCCTGAGCGAAGGTCGAAGTTGCGTAGATCGGGGTAATCACTGCGCCGGTAGTGGGGTCAGGTTCCTGGCCAGCGTGAATAGCCTGCGTATCGAACCTCCAGGTGATTTCATGTCGTGGATTCATGTCTGCCCCATGCGCTTTCGCAAGTATTGAAGAAAATCGATCGGTGTAATGAGACCAAGGAATGTGTCCTTGTCCATGATGATTGCAACCATGCCTCGCTCGAAGATCGCGGGGAGTTCTTCGATCGATTGACTCACTTGAAAGGTGACCAGATTTCTAGCCATCGCTTCGGATGTTCGCTTTGCAAAGCCTTCTTTGTCGCCATGGACGGCCAGAAGCAAGTCCGTTTCGCTAACGATTCCCAGCAGCTTGCCATCCTCCATGACCGGCAACTGAGACACGTCGTACATCTTCATCTTGCGATATGCAGCTTTAAGCGTGTCGGTGGGGAGCACTGTGACGGCGCTCTTGCGCGTGTGGGGATGCGTGATCAAGTCCCGAAGATCGTTTGTCTCTTCGCGTAGAATGAAACCATGATCGTCCAACCAATATTCGTTGTAGATCTTGGAGAGGTATTTGTTGCCCGAATCGCAAACAAACGTGACGACGCGCTGGGGATGTTTTTGTTCGCGGCAATAACGAATTGCGGCGGCTATCAACGTACCAGAAGACGAGCCGCAGATGATCCCTTCGCGTTTGAGCAGTTCGCGAGCCGCAGCGATGCTTTCCGAGTCGGTGATGGTGTATGCATGCTTTACAAAACCCAGATCGCAGTTTTTAGGGATGAAATCCTCGCCGATTCCTTCTACCAGCCAGCTACCTGGCTCGATCATGATCCCATCGTTGACGTAGGGTGCAAGGATCGAACCCTTGGGATCAGCCAAAACCATCTTGACATGAGGCGCGACCTTGCTGAAGTATCGGCCGAGTCCGGTAAGCGTGCCTCCGGAACCAACGCCGCAAACCACTGCATCGAGTCGGTGTTCCATTTGGTACCAGATCTCAGGACCAGTGCTTTGTTCGTGTGTTGCCGGATTGGCAGGATTCTCAAATTGATTGACATAGAAGCCGCCTCGCTCTAGAGCAATCGCTTGGGCCATGTCCTGGTAGTATTCCGGATGTCCTTTGCCGACATCGGAACGCGTCATCACCACCTCGGCTCCCATAGCCTTTAGGTGAAAGATCTTCTCCTGGCTCATCTTGTCGGGAATCACCAGCACCAACCGATAACCCCGTTGGCTTGCCACCAATGCAAGTCCTAAGCCGGTGTTACCAGCCGTCGCTTCGACAAGGGTACCTCCGGACTTCAACGAACCATCCCGCTCCGCTTCGGTGATCATCGAGAGAGCGATCCTATCCTTGATCGACCCCCCGGGATTGTGGCTTTCGAGTTTGAGGTACAGTTCGCATGGACCGGTATCGATGTGGTTGACCCGGACGATTGGCGTGTTTCCGATCAGATCGAGTGCACAATGTGCGGTCCCTTCAGCTCGATAAAGCATATTTTCTTTGATGATCATCCCTGAAGGTTCCGCGAAAAGAGAGGCTGTATGGATTCAGTTCGGCTAATGGGATGTAACGAATATTGAGATCCCAAACCAGATGAGTTATTCCAGAATCCCATCAATTTCTGGAACAAAAGAGCTAGCATGAACTATTTACGTGCCACCGAACTATTTACGTGCCACCCACCTATTTGCCTTTTCCTCCCCTTTCTGCTATCTTGCTCTTC
>CAYXFO010000041.1:11586-17654 GCA_964464255.1 uncultured Pirellula sp. | reverse complement strand
CGCAGGTATGCACCGTAGCCCGCTGCATGGCTTCTCAGTGGAGTTCAGCGAATACCGACCGTTTAGCCAAGGGGACGACCCCCGGACCATCGACTGGAAACTCTACGCCAGGTCCGATCGCTATTACGTCAAAAAGTTCGAGGACGAAACCAACCGACGATGCTATCTGGTTGTGGACCAGAGCCGCTCGATGAATTACGGCTCGATCACGTACACCAAACACGATTATGCAAGAACGTTGGGGGCGACATTATCCCTTCATTTGATTCGCCAGCGCGATGCCGTTGGACTTCTCACCTTCGATGCATCGGTTCGGGAAATCGTCACAGCCCGATTTCGCCATGGTCAATGGAAACGAATTCTAGGGCTGCTGGATCGGGAACCATCGGGTAACCAAACCGATATCGCCAAGCCACTCGCTGATGTAGCCCAGTTGGTATCGCAGCGCAGTCTGGTGATCGTTCTTTCGGACTTCTTGGTCCCCATCGAGTCGCTGCGTGTGCCGCTCGGCCTGCTACGTGCTCGGCGCCATGAAGTCGTGTTGATGCGAATCCTCGACCCTCGCGAAATCGATTTCGACTTTGATCAGGCAGCCATGGTTCGCGATGCGGAAACCGAGCGAGAGATCTTCGTCGATCCCGCCATTGCCAAGCAGATGTACGTTGAGCGATTTCAAGCTCACCAAAGCGACCTGAAATCCCTCTGCGAATCGGCAGGCATCGCTGTCGAAACCCTGCGCACCGATCAGCCCATGGACCAAGCCTTGGTCCGTTTCCTATCGCGACAGCAGCGACGAGCGATAACTCGCAACCAACCCTCGGAGGTTGGCGCGCCATGAACTTTCTCAGCCCTCTGTACGCTGCAGCCGCACTCGCGATCGCGGTCCCCATTCTTCTTCACTTGGTTAGAAGGCAACCCAAGAACAGGCTCCCGTTCAGTTCGCTTTTGTTTCTCTCGGAAACCCCTCCGCGATTGACGAGAAACAGTCGCATCGAAAACTGGTTTCTCCTTTTACTGAGATCCCTTCTGTTGCTGATGATTGCATTTGCATTCGCGCGACCCTATTGGAGCGAAGCGGTGAATACAACCGCCGGTTCGGCTGCGGGCAAGCGGAAGTGTATCCTGATCGACCAGAGCGCCAGTATGCAGCGGGAGGGAGTTTGGCAAAGCGCGATCCAACAAGCTCGCGAAGTGATTCAAAGTGCTCTCCCCACCGACACGATCGCCGTCTACGGATTCGATTCACAACTCCATGCCGCCCTCCCTCTTTCGCAAGCTCGCAGTCTCCCGATCGGCAAACGATCTTCATCAGCCCTCTCCGCTATCGACTCGCTCACTCCCTCGTGGTCGCAGTCGGATCTTGGCACGGCGATTGTCACCTGCTCGGACGCACTGCAAGTCGATAGTGCGGACAACGAAGAAACCAACTCTGGACCGGCGGAAATCATCGTCATCTCCGATTTGACGATCGGTTGCGATGTTCGCGCATTGGAACAGGGCGAATGGCCCGAAGATGTGGCTGTGCAGTTGATACGCGCTGTTCCCAGCAAACCTGGGAATGCATCGTTCCTTCTGCTCGATCCCACCGACCCAGCTCATGAATCGGGCGATTATCGAGTCCGCGTCTCGAACGCTCGCGATTCCGCTTCCGAGTCATTTCAACTTCGTTGGTTGGACAAAGATGGCAACGGTATCCAGGAAACCTCGGTCGATTGTACCGTTCCCCGAGGCTCGTATCGCATTGTGAAATGTTTGTCGCCACCCGAGGCCGCCTCGGGAATCGAACTCGTCGGAGATGATTGTCCATTCGATAACCGACGATTTCTCGTGATGGACCCTCCGTCTCCGTCGATGATCGGCCTTGTCGAAGAGGAAGGACTTCAACCCGAAGAGTCCCTCGCCTATTTCCTGGAACGGATTCCCCTGGATACTGCCTATCGCAAAGTGCAAATACAACGCTACAACCCCGGCTCGGATTGGTTTAGCGAGCAGACCAAGAGCCCTGCATGGATCATCCTGTCCCATGCTGCAACACTTCGCGATGCCGATCAGTGTCGCAGCGTACTGCAGGATGGCGGTTATGTCACTCTGGTGATGGATCGTCCCGCCAACACCCCGCATCGCGAAGGGGAAACGGTCGGTGATCAGTTGAAAAAATTAACAAGTCGCTGCGCCGAAGTCGATTTCGGCTCAGTTTCGGAACGCAGGGTGCGCGAGTTCGACTTTCTGCAACGTCTCGAGTTCGCGCACCCGATCCTTGCACCCCTTGCCAATTCGCAATTCAACGATTTTTCCAAAGTCCGAATTTGGCGGCATCGAATGATTGAGGGTTTGGAGTTGTCTGACTGGCGAGTCTTGGCATGGTTCAGCGAAAACCACCCCGCGATCATGCAGCGCGATGCACAAAAGGGGAAGTTTTCAGTCATGACCTTCGGTTGGCAACCTGTGGAAAGCCAGTTGGCGTTGTCCAGCAAGTTTGTGCCGTTGATCGCGGGATTCTATGCCCAGGCCGAACCAGACATGGTGGGACGCAGGGAATGGATCGCCGGAATCGATCGCGCCCCCAAACCGGGCATCTACAACGATCCCCAGGATTCCGGTGAACCACGAAGAGTTGTGGCCAATCTCGATCCCCGCGAGAGCTTGACCGATCCGTTGGATCCCTCTGAATTGACCCGCTATGGAGTTCCTTTGGCATCGGATCAACCCTCCGAGCAGATCGCAAACCAACGGGAGCGAGTGTTGGTTGCCGCGGAACTGGAAGCTCGTCAGGCATGGTGGTGGTGGCTCGTCTCTGCGTGTCTCATAGCCGTGGGCTTGGAATCGTTGTTATGCTGGAGCAGATCAGCCACAGCGCCCTCGCTGAGTTTGGCCAAGGAGTAGGAATATGGATCCTCAAATCGAGTTTTTCTTAGCGCGCGTTGCCCAGCGTTACCGCAGCCAGCGTTGGGCATGGAGTTTGAGTCTCCTTTGGCTAGCGCTCGCACTAGCGATCGGAATAGGTTGGATTTCGATCCCCGCGATTGAAAAGTTTTCGTTGCGGTCATGGGCGACTCCGATGGTTGTCGTGTTCTCGGGCTTCATCGTTTCGTGGCTCTATGCGCGCTGGGCCTATCGGGATCTCCGTGCGATGGCCTCTCGTGTCGAACAGGCATTTCCTACGCTCGAACAGCGATTGCTAACCAGTGCTAATACTTCGACAGATAGTTCCCCGTATTTCCGTCGTCGCTTGGCACAGGATGTGATCCGACACGCCCGATCACATGACTGGAAGCAGGCCCTTTCTCCTTTTCAATTTTGGGGAGCATGGGTCGTTCAGTGGCTTGCCTTCGCATGTTTGGCGATGCTGGTCTCCATGGGCTGGAATTCCTCCTTGGGCAAACTCCTTCCAAAGGGTGCAGCGGATGCGATCTTCGGTCCATCCGATCGTTGGCAAGTGGAGCCCGGCGATATCGAACTGGAGCGAGGAAGCGATTTGTTCGTCACTCTGCGATTTGAACAACAACGATCCGAATGGATGGATCTCGATGCGAGACTGATCCTCGAGAAACCAGATGCTCGTGAAGTGTTGGCGATGGCACGCTCTCTGGGTGATTCGATCTTTGGAGCCGCGGTGCGTCGCGTTGAGGATTCCTTTCAATACCGTGTCGAAGTGAGTGGGCAATCGAGCCCCACGTACCGCGCGACCGTCTTCGAATATCCCACCTTGGTCCGATGCGATGCGTTGATCGAACCTCCATCGTATGCAAGGCAACCGGAAAAACGGATCGAGGACACTCGACGGGTCACCGTCCCCGAGGAGACTAAACTGACTTGGATTTGCAGCCTCAACAAGCCTGTCGATGTTGCGGAACTCGTCGACGAAGATGATGTCGCAACCCCATTGGTCGCCGAGTCTGAAAACAGCAGCATCTATCGAGCGACTTTCACGATGAAGCAATCGAAGAAGTGGAAGGTTCGCTTGATCGATCGCGATGGACGCAGCGCGAAGATCGAGGAGCAACTGTCCGCTCGCGTCCTTCAGAACAAGCCCTCAGCGATCAAACTGGGACGGCCCGCCGATCAGCGAGTATCCCCCATTCAGGAGATCGATCTTACCGCAACGTTGACCGACGACTTCGGTATCCGCAAAGGTGGATTGACCTACTCGCTCTCTGGCCAAGAACCTCGCGAGATCGTGCTTCTCGATGCGCCGGAATTGTCTTCGATGACCCTCAAGGAAGAGGTCTCTTACTCACTCGCATTGGAGGATCTCAAAGCGCAGAGCGATCAGTTGCTCTCTTATTATTTCTGGATGGAGGATCTCGACAGCGACGGTAACCCGCGCCGCACGGACGGCGACATGTTCTTTGCGGAGGTCAGACCTTTTGAGGAGTTGTTCCGCCAAGGAGACAATGCTTCGGCGAATCAACAGCAATCGCAACAGAGCCAGGGTTCACAAGCCTCGGGCATGGCTGAAGAACTTGGCGAGCTTCAAAAGAAAATCATCACAGGCACCTGGAATACGATTCGCGAATTCAACGTCAAATCGAATGAGGAGCGACGAACCTCGGTCGACGTATTGCTCGAATCGCAACAACAAGCGCGATCCCAGACGGATGCTCTCTCGCAAGCGATCCAAAGTGAGGATTCTCAAGGCATTCTTCAGCAAATCCAGCAGTCGATGGACGATGCGATCGAGAAACTCAATCAGGCGAAAGAGGATTCGTCATCGGATTCACTCAGACAAGCGATGCAGCAGGAGCGTACCGCCTATGAGGGCCTCTTGAAACTCCGCGCACGGGAGTTCGAGGTCAACCAGTCCCAGCAATCGCAATCGTCGAGCCAATCGCAATCGCAGAGTCAACGTTCTCGACAACAGCAAATTGAGCAACTGAAATTGGAGAACGACCAGAATCGCTACGAGACCGAAAGTCGCCCGGAAACCACCGACGACGCGGCTCAGCGCGAGATGCGGCAAGTGATGAATCGGCTCGACGAACTCGCCCGCCGACAGCAAGATCTCAATGAACAACTCCGCGAACTGGACCTCGCTCTTCAGGAAGCCAAGACGGAAGAGGAAAAAAGCGAGATCGAAGAGCAATTGAAACGTCTACGCGATAGCCAGCAGGAATTGCTGCAGGACACCGATGAGTTGCTCGATCGCATGAATCGCGAGAGCAACCAGCAAAGCATGCAGGAATCGCGAGAGCAAGTCGAACAGGCACGCGAGCAATTGCAGCAGTCCTCCCAGGCCATGCAGGAGCAACAACCCTCATCCGCACTCGCATCCGGATCGCGTGCACAGCAGATGATGGAAGAAACACGCGAGTCGCTCCGTCAGCAATCGGCCTCGGGCTTGGAACAGAATATGCGAGAGTTACTCGAGCAAGCCGACTCGCTCGAGCGACGACAACAACAATTGGAGCAACGCATGCCGGGGCGTCCCGCATCGGACGATGCAACACCACGCTCGGAAGATATCGAAACACAGCCAAACCAAAACTCCGTCCTCAGGCCGGAGTCCACTGCCGAGCCGGACGATTCCCTCGCGAAGGATTGGCAGCAACAACGACAAGCTCTCGAAGAACTCCTCGAGAACGTCAAGGAAACCGTTACGGAATCGGAAACCAGCGAGCCCGTTCTCGCGGAGGAACTTTACGAGACTTATCGACAGGCCCAGCGCGATCGACTCGGCGAACGCCTGGAACAAACATCGCAGTTGCTCGAACGTGGTTTGGACGAACCCGCTCGAACCCTTGCGGATCAAGCAGGCGAGGGGATCCGCCGTCTTCGAGAACAAATCGAGCAATCCTCCGAAAGCGTTCTCGGCAGCGAGCAAGAGTCCCTGAACCGAGCCCTGCGTGAACTCGATCGCGCCCGAGAGGCGATGCAACCCGAAAGCGAATCATCCGATCCCCAGGGTTCCGATTCCGAACCATCCCAATCAGAGCGACCTAGCGGCCAACAACAAGAAGGCGAACAACGCGAAGGTCAACAACGCGAAGGCCAACAACGCGAAGGTCAACAGCGTGAAGGTCAACAGCGTGAAGGTCAACAGCGTGAAGGTCAACAGCGTGAAGGTCAAC
>CAYXFO010000041.1:0-11486 GCA_964464255.1 uncultured Pirellula sp. | reverse complement strand
AGCGTGAAGGTCAACAGCGTGAAGGTCAACAGCGTGAAGGTCAACAGCGCGAAGGCCAACAACGTGAAGGTCAACAACGTGAAGGTCAACAACGCGAAGGCCAACAGCTTGAAGGCCAACAGCGCGAAGGTCAACAGCGCGAAGGTCAACAGCGCGAAGGTCAACAGCGTGAAGGTCAACAGCGTGAAGGTCAACAGCGTGAAGGTCAACAGCGCGAAGGTCAACAGCGTGATGGCCAGCAGCGAGCAGAGACCGGCCGACCCTTCGGACCATGGAATATGGAACTCCCGATGGGTCCTCTGCTCGGCGAGGAGTATCAGGAATGGAATGATTCCATTCGAGAGGTTGAGGAGCTGGTTCGCGACCCGGAACTCAAGGCCGAAGCGGCTCGCATTCGCGAGGCGGCTCGGGAAATGAGGATCGAGTACAAGCGGCATTCCGAGGTTCCTCAGTGGCCGTTGGTCGAACGACTGATCACGCAACCCATGGATCAATTGCGAAGTCGAATCGCACAGGAACTGCTTCGCAAGACCGCAGAAAAGAATCAGATCGTCCCTTTGGATCGCGATCCGGTTCCTCGCCAATTCCAAAAGGCGCTCGACAGCTACTTTGAGCGCCTCGGGTCCGAGAGTCCCAAGCCATGATGTTGTTGGCGGATTTGGTATTCGCAAGGCAGGCATGGCTGCCATGGGCATGGGCATTCGCTGCGATTTTGCTGATCCTGTCTCTGCTGTCGTACCGCAAGAGCGCCATGCCACTGCAGGTGCGTTGTTTCGCGCTGCTGCTCCGTTCTTTGGGTATCGGTTTGCTTCTTTTTATCTGGCTGGAACCGATGGCCAGTAGGGAACAGCCTAAGCCTCAAGCCAACTCGCTATTGGTCGCGGTCGATAACAGCAACTCGATGAAAGCCTTGGTGAGCAACAGCGATGAAGAAGCGTTTCGATCCTTAATCGCCGATGACGCATCGTGGCTCGTGAATGCAACGGAAACCTATCGCGTTCGGAAGTATCTTTTCGATAGCGAGGTCATTCCAACCGACTCCCTCACTTCCTGGACGGGTGAGGGGAGCAGTTCCTCGCTGGACAGGTCACTAGGAAATCTGGCAACACGTTATCGCGATCAACCAGTAGCAGGGATCATTCTCGTGACCGATGGGCGATCGACCGATCCAGCAGATGCGATAAAGCGACAACTCGAACGAGACTCGGGCGGACAGATTCCGATCTTTCCGGTACGTATCGGGGCACTTCGTTCGCTGCGCGATCTGAAGATCGATTCGGTCTCGGTCCTGCAATCGGAATTCGAAACCGCACCGGTAACGATGACTGCGGAAGTCACCCACGTCGGTTTCTCCGGTGAGGAAGCGGAGGTTGAGCTCAAGGATACCGCGGGCAAAACGATCGAGAGCAAGAAGTTGGCGTTGTCCGCAGATCGGCCTACGTCAAAAGTTGAGTTTCGATTTCGTCCAGAGCAGAGTGGCGTAACAGCCTACGAATTGGTTATTCAACCTTCCAGTTCCAGTTCACAGAACACTCAACCGGAAATCACCCAGAGCAACAATCGGCGGTTTCAAGTCGTCGATCGAGGCATGGGCCCCTACCGCATTTTGTATTTAGCGGGTCGTCCGAACTGGGAATACAAGTTTCTTCGCCGCGCACTCGATGAAGATGCAGAGTTATCCTTGACCTCATTGATCCGCATCGCAAATCGAGAGATGAAATTCAGTTTCCGAAACTCTAAAATGGATTCGACGAACCCTCTGTTCTCTGGCTTTGAAGATGTCTCCGATGACGAGAAGCAACAATACGACGAGCCGGTTTATGCACGATTGGGAGTTCGCAACTCTGGGGAATTGCAAAAAGGATTTCCAAAAGATGCCGAGGAATTATTCGAATACTCTGCGTTGATCATTGATGATTTGGAGCATCAGTTTCTAACGCTCGACCAACAGCAATTGATCCGCCAATTCGTCGCGGTTCGCGGTGGAGCGTTGCTTGCACTCGGTGGTCAAGAGAGCATGAGAGGGACAGAGTTTCGGGATTCGGTGTTGGGGCAGATTCTTCCGCTGTATGGAGACTCGGAACCCATGACCGCGAGTGTTCCCGAATTATTTCAGGAGCCACCCGAGACGTTGCGATTTCAATTAACGCGCGAGGGATGGTTGCAACCGCCGATGCGTTTAGCGGATAACGAAGCAGCCGAGCGCAAACGATTAGAGACCATGCCGGAGTTTCAAGTCTTCAATCGAACCAGTCGCCTCAAGCCAGGTGCATCGATCTGGGTCGAAGGAGAAGTGCGCGAGGGAGCACGGGTTCCTGTCTATATCTCACAGCGTTTCGGACGCGGAAAGACGGCCGCCTTCATGCTCGGTGATTTCTGGCGATGGGGACTCCGATATGAGGGCGAAGATCGAAGCCCCGTCTACCAAGCGTGGAGGCAAATGGTCCGCTCTGCCATCGCAGATGTTCCCAAACCGATCTCGATCGATCCGTCGATCTCGGATGAGAACCCGCGACTCGCTCGAATCGTCGTGCATGCGGCGGGTCCTGATTTTCAGTCGGTCGATAATGCACAGGTCCAAGTCGCCTTCCAATATCCAGATGGACGAAAAGTAGACGCTGTTGCTCAGCCTTCATCGCAAACCGCTGGCGATTACGAAACGGAATTAGTGATGAGCGATTCCGGAGTCTACATGGCAACCGCAACAGTCGCCGGGCCAGACGGTGCTGCGATGGGAAGTGCGACTGCAGGTTGGGTCTACGAACCTGAGGCAACGGAAATGGCTCGACTCGGAATCGATGACGTCACACTGCAACGTTTGGCAGAGACCAGTGGCGGTCAGGTCCTCTCGCCATCGCAACTGCAGTCGCTGGCCAGTTGGATATCGACCGATCGCGTCCCGATCAAAGAGATCCGAACGTATCCCTTGTGGCACGCACCGTGGGTGATCGGATTAGCGGTCGGGGCATTGATGCTCGAGTGGTGGATGAGGAGACGCTATGGTTTGGCGTAATCTGTTGCTCGTTTCGCTCTTGGTCCAATCAGGGATCAGTACTCTTCAGGCCCAAGAACCGCCTCGCGATCGACGCATGTGTGTGGTGCTCGGGGCCGCGGGGGAGTCTCAATATGGCGAAGCCTTTCGAACCTGGGGCTCTCGTTGGCAACAAGCAGCGACCGACTTTGACTTCACGATGCTCGATGGAACGGATGATACGCAAACGGATGACTCGCTAGCGCATCGAGACGCGATCATGCAATGGATCTCAGGAGCCGATCCGAGTGTACGCGAGCATTGGTTGGTCTTCATCGGGCATGGCACGCACGATGCCAAGACCACTCGCTTCAATCTGAAGGGCCCGGATATATCGGCGATCGACCTCGGAAAATCACTGAACGGGAGACCCGGGAAATGGGTCCTGATCTTTTGTTCCTCTGCCAGCGCGCCGTTTCTTTCGGCCGTGTCGGGAGCGGACCGTGTTGTGATTACCGCGACCAAGAGCGGGTCCGAAGAGAACTATTCTCGCTTCGGTGAATTCCTGTCTCAGAGTCTGAACGATGACCAGGCCGACATGGACCACGATCGGACCGTATCGGTTCTTGAGTTGTTTCTCGCCGCGAGTCGTCGCGTTGAGAAATACTACGCCGAGCAAAGCTTGCTGGCGACTGAACAGTCACTCATCGACGACAACGGAGATGGTCGAGGAACACCGGCTGCGTTCTATCGGGGCGTCCGTGCGGTCAAGGCACCTGCCGAGGGTGCGGCGTTGGATGGCGAAGCCGCTCGGCGAATCGTGCTGTCCCGAAACGGGCCTTCCCTGTCCCGGGAGAACGAAGACAAGATCACGGCGATCGAGTTACGGATCGAAGAGCTTCGTCGCAAAAAAATCGACATGGATGTCGATCTCTACTATGACGAACTTGAGAAACTTCTCGTGCAGCTCGCAGATTACCTCCAGCAGAACCAAAATCCTTGATATCCTGTTCTCGATCTCGATGGATTTTTTGTTTCAGTAGGACGAATGCGATACGAGGAGACTCTGTGGGAATCAATCATTCTCTAGCAACGACAATGCTGCTGGGAACACTCGTGGCGGCGTCCCATGGTTGTGCGTCCAAGAAAATCGAACCTGTATCCGCACCGCCACCGGAAGTTACGGTAGCACTTCCGGTTGCACGGCCGGTAACCGAATTCTACGAGTACATCGGACGCACGCGAGCACCTCAGCGAGTCGATGTTCGGTCTCGCGTCACAGGATACCTGACCAAGATTCATTTCGAGGACGGAAAAGAGGTCCAGGTAGGTGAGCCTCTATTTGAAATCGATAATCGTCCGTATCAGTATGCCTGGGAGACCGCACAGGCACGGCTACAACAAGCCGAGGCGCAACTCAAGTTGTCGAATCAATTGCTAGAGCGCAACAAGAGCTTGGCCAATACCAACGCGGTCTCTCAGCAAGATCTGGACGATGCCGTGCAGCGACAAGCGAGCGCGGCGGCGGAATTGAACGCATCCAAAGCCGCGATCTCTCAGGCAAAGCTCGATCTGGAATTCTGTAGTATCACCGCGCCGATCGCTGGTCGGCTCAGCCAAACCAATATCACTGTCGGCAACCTGATCGGATCCACGCAATCGGAATCAACACCTCTAACAACGATCGCGAGCGTCGATCCGATTCATGTTTTGTTCGACGTTGACGAAGCGGCAGTCCTTCGATTCCGCGAGATGCGTCGTGAGCAAGGTGACGATGTTCAGTTTACGCACGTGCGAGAACTCAATCAGAAAATCCTTGTCGCCCTCTCGAACGAAACCGATTTTCCCCATGAAGCGATCCTCGACTTTGTGGATAACGAAGTGCGAACGACGACAGGGACGCTGTTGGTTCGTGCGGAGCTTCCGAACAAGGATCGATTCTTTGCACCTGGCATGTTCGTTCGAGTTCGGATTCCCATTGGACGCCCAGTTGATTCCCTGCTCGTTCCCGACCGCGCGATTTTGAATGATCAGAGTCTCAAATATGTGCTAGTGGTCGACAGCAATAATCTAGCTCAGCGTCGAGATGTGGAGTTGGGAACTTTGGATAATGGACTTCGCGTGATCCGTCGCGGCATCGAAGCGACCGATCGCGTGATCGTCAACGGCATCCAGCGGGCCCGCCCCGGAGCCAAGGTCAATCCAGGGACGGAGCGCAACTAGCCATGCTCGCACGATTCTTTGTCGATCGACCGGTCTTTGCGACCGTGCTTTCGCTGGCAATCATTCTTCTAGGGATCATCTCTCTCGCTCGGCTGCCCGTTGCTCAGTATCCCGAAGTCACTCCGCCGACGATTCAGATCACGGCGGTCTACCCGGGTGCAAACGCACAAGTGGTCGCGGAAACCGTTGCGGCCCCCTTGGAACAAGAGGTCAACGGCGTCGAGAAGATGATTTACATGTCATCGCGATGCACCAACGATGGCGTACTAACACTGGATATCACTTTTGAACTGGGAACCAACATCGACTCGGCGCAGGTCCTCGTCCAAAATCGTGTCGCGATTGCCGAGGCAAAGCTGCCAGAAGAGGTCCGGCGTCAGGGGGTAGTCACCAAAAAGAAATCACCGAGTATTCTGTTGGCTGTCAACATCGTCGCCTCCGAGCCGCGATACGATCAACTCTATCTCTCAAATTTCGCCACCATCGAAGTCAAGGATGCATTGACCCGCATTCCTGGCGTCGGAGACGTCGGCATGCTCGGGGCTCGCGACTACTCGATGCGCATCTGGCTGGATCCGGAAAAACTAGCCATTCGGAATCTCAACGCGGGCGATGTAGTGAAAGCGCTGCAGGAACAGAACGTTCAGGTCGCAGCCGGACGCATTGGCCAAGAGCCCATCGCTCAGGGACAGGATTTTCAGTTGGCGATCAACACCAAGGGGCGTCTGCTTGAACCGGAGCAATTCGACGCAATCGTCGTGAAGACCGGATCGGATCGTGAATTGGTTCGGCTCGGCGATATCGCGCGGGCGGAGTTGGGAGCCAGAAACTATGACGTATCCAGTTCGCTCGATGGCAAGCCGACCACCACCATGGCGATCTTCCAACTCCCCGGCAGCAATGCCTTGGAGACTGCCAAAGCAGTCCGGGAGAAAATGGAGGAGTTGAAGCGAACTCGTTTTCCACCCGGGGTCGATTACGCGATCGTCTACGATACTACGGTGTTCGTCGAGGAGTCGGTACACGAAGTCTACAAGACGTTGTTCGAAGCGTTCGTTCTCGTCTTTCTCGTTGTCTTGCTATTCCTACAGGATTGGCGAGCCACCTTGATGCCGATGATCGATGTGCCGGTCTCCCTGATCGGGACATTGGCTGTGATGCAATGGTTGGGATTCTCGCTCAACAACTTGTCCATGCTGGGACTGGTGGTCGCCATCGGGATCGTCGTCGACGATGCGATCGTGGTCGTGGAGAATATCGAGCGATGGATGAACAAGGGGCTCCCTGCTCGCGAAGCGACGATTCGAGCGATGGAGGAAATCACCGGACCGGTGATCGCCATCACGTTGGTTCTCAGTTCCGTATTCCTGCCTACGGTTTTCATCGCGGGTATCCCGGGGAAATTCTTTCAGCAGTTCGCGTTGACGATCGCAGCGTCCACTATTATCTCTGCCATCAATGCGATGACGATGGCACCAGCGCGTGCGGTGACCTTGATCAAGCCGCACCGCGAAGGTCATCCTCGGGAGGCGTTACCTTGGTGGGGAGTGGGAGCCCTTGCAGCCTACTTCGCATATCGACTAGGTGACTCATTATTGCTTCCGTATCTGAGGTCCTCTTCGATTGAGTATGGAGCGATTGCTGTGCTCGCCATCGTGGGATTCGGTCTCGGCGCGTGGGCGAATGGCTGGGTGAACAGGTTCCTGCAATGGCTGTTCGCAGGATTCAATCGAATGTTTGATGCGCTCACCCATGTGTACGGAAAAACGGTTTCCCTCGCCGTTCGCATGAGCTTCATTATGTTGATCGCCTATGTGGGACTGATCGCCCTGACAGCCCGAGGTTTTCAGGTTGTTCCGGGAGGCTTTATCCCCCAGCAGGACAAGGGCTATCTGATCGTCAACGCACAACTGCCCGATGGTGCGAGCCTGCAACGAACGAAAGTGGTCGCCGATCGGATGGATCAGATGATTTTGAATACCGAGGGGGTAGAACATACGATCAGTCTGCCCGGGTACTCCGTCTTTACCAGCACCAACGCGTCCAACTCTGTCGGAATGTTTGTTGTCCTAGAACCTTTTGAACATCGTGCAGGAAACAAGGATCTCTATGCTTCGAGTGTGATTGAGAAGCTTCAATCGAAATTGGATGCGATTCAGGAAGCGAAGATTGTTGTTGTCGGAGCACCGCCTATCGATGGTCTGGCATCGACGGCAGGGATGAAGATGCAGGTTCAGGATCGCAATGGAGCGGGCCCCAATGCACTGCAGGGGGCGATCGACAATCTCGTGATCGCGGGGCGAGCCGATCCGCGATTGGTCGGGGTGTATAGCAACTATTTCGCCAACGAGCCTCAGCTGTACATCGATATCAATCGTGAAAAGGCGAAGGCCGCTGGGGTTGCGCTCAACGATGTCTTTCAAACTCTACAGGCATACTTGGGATCTGCCTACGCGAACGACATCACCCGCTTTGGCCGCAACTGGCAAGTCAATGTGCAAGCCGATGCCGGTTTTCGACGCAACACTGCGGATATCGGAAAGCTTCAAGTGAGGAACCAGAGGAATGAAATGGTTCCGCTAGCGACATTGGTCGATGTTCGCGATGTCAGCGGTCCTGGGATCGTGACTCGCTTCAACATGTATCCCTCGGCGGATTTCATCGCCAGTCCGGCTGCAGGGAATGGGACCGGAGATGCCATCGCGTTGATGAATGGGATCGCGGAGAGGGAACTTCCGAGCTCCATGGGTTCGGAATGGACGGAACTTGCATACCAACAAATCGTTGTGGGCAAGGATTTGCTAACCAAATGGGTCTTCCCACTCGCAGTCTTGTTTGTGTTCCTGGTGCTCGCAGCTCAGTACGAGAGTTGGTCGATGCCGATGGCGATCCTATTGATTGTTCCTATGTGTTTGTTGGCGGCGGTGGCTGGTTTATGGCTCGATGGATCGGAGAACAACATCTTCACTCAAATCGGTCTGGTGGTTCTGATCGCTTTGGCGGCCAAGAACGCGATCCTGATTGTCGAGTTCGCGAAACAGTTGCAGGAGGAGGGCAAGGATCGGCGCGAGGCCGTCATCGAAGCATGCCGTGTTCGCTTGCGTCCTATCCTGATGACATCGTTTGCGTTTATCTTGGGGGTCGCGCCGCTCATGCTCGGTCGCGGCGCAGGATTCGAGATGCGATATTCCCTCGGATTGGCGGTTTTTTCAGGGATGCTGGGGGTCACTCTCTTCGGCTTGTTCTTTACCCCCGTTTTTTACACCCTCATCGACCGATGGACTCGCCGTCCACCAAAAAACCACTAGCACACAAACCGACCATATTCGGATAGAATGCTGTAGGTTTTGTCATTCTTCCCACCTTGTCTTTGAATAACGACGATGTCTTCCTCTCAGTCTTCCAATACCGATCCGATCCAGTGGAACTACAACCTGCCTAAGCTCTTCCTCGAGCAATGCCGCAAGAAAGGGGATCGGGTCAAGGTCATCGACACAACCGGCGTCAAGCTCTCCGGCAACGACATGTTGCTCAGGACACTTGCTCTCAAGCGAATTATCGAACGAGAGGCGATCAAACCGAACGAAGAGCACGTAGGAGTTCTGCTCCCGCCGACGGTCCCTGCAGTCGTCACCAACATGGCTTTGACCTTGTCTCGACGTGTGGCGGTGAATTTGAATTACACCGTCTCGGAGTCCATCGTCAATCGATGCATTGAGATCGCTGAAATCAAGCATGTGATCACCAGTCGCAAGGTGATGGACAAACTCGGATACAAGCTCGATTGCGACTTGGTCTATTTGGAAGACCTCAAGGATAAAGCGATCTTGGCGGACAAGCTCGCCGCTTTCATTCAGGCCAAGATCATGCCGATCTCGATGCTGGCCCGCAAGTTCAAGCTCAACACCGTCAAACCGGATGACCGCCTAACGATCATCTTCACATCGGGGTCGACCGGGATCCCAAAGGGTGTCCCCTTGACGATGCTCAACATCGCATCAAACGTGCAAGGGATCAACACCATCATCGATGTTCGAGACGACGACTGCTTCTTGGGTATCCTTCCGTTCTTTCATTCCTTTGGCTATACGGTCACCCTGTGGGGCACCATGGCCCTGCCCGCATCGGCTGCCTACCATTTCAATCCGCTCGAGCCCAAGCAGATTGGCAAGTTGATCGAACAGACCAAATGCACCGTCGTGCTGGGTACGCCAACTTTCTTGCGTTCGTTCCTCAAGCGAATCGAACCTGAACAATTCAAATCGGTAGAAATCGTAATCGTCGGCGCCGAGAAGATGCCGATCCCGCTCGCTGACGCGTTCGAAGCTCGATTCGGGGTTCGACCGACCGAAGGGTATGGCACGACGGAACTGAGTCCGGTTGTGTCGGTCAATTTCCCGCCGCGACGTGCTCGGACACCGGAACAGAAACTACGGCTGCGCGAGGGATCGGTCGGACAACCGTTGCCAGGGATTAGAGCTCGCTCGGTTTCACTCGACGACGGACATGTGCTCGGTACCAATGAAGATGGAATGCTCGAGTTCGCTGGCCCCAATGTGATGCCAGGCTATCTGAAGCAGCCGGAGCTGACTGCCAAGGTCATGCATGGTGAGTGGTACGCATCGGGAGACGTTGGCCACGTCGATAAAGATGGGTTCATCTACATCACCGGACGCGAAAGCCGCTTTTCCAAGATCGGTGGCGAAATGGTTCCTCATATTCAAGTCGAGGAAGAGATCGCCAAGATCGTGGGTGGCAACGAAGACACAACCACCATCGCTGTATGCGGCGTGCCCGATGAGAAGAAAGGGGAACGATTGATCGTTCTCTACTCACAACTGGAGCATCCACCGGAAGTGATTGTTCGCAAATTGATCGAGGCCGGACTCCCCGGTATTTTTGTGCCGAGTCCCGACAGCTTCATCCAAGTGGATGCGATTCCGATTTTGGGGACAGGCAAGCTCGACTTGCGTGGTCTTCAAAAACTAGCGCTCGAAAAGTGCAACTCCTAGACGCGTTCTCGTAGCACAGGATTTTTTCGCATGGATGAAACGCAAGCGGACGGTCGCCCTACCCTGCTACGCGATCGATCTTTCTGGGGGTTGGCGATCACCCAGTTCCTCGGCGCGTTCAATGATAATGTGTTCAAGCAACTGGTCCTTCTTCTGGCGTTGGCTGTTCCTTTGCCGAATGTCGACAAGGGTCGGCAAGTTGACAGTGAGGAGCGTGACGTCGCAGCCGTCGTGGATGGAAACGCGGAGATAACTGAGAAGGAATCGAAAAAGGCACAAGATCTGCAAGGCTGGGCTACGTTTGTTTTCTCGCTCCCCTTTGTCTTGTTTAGCGGATTCGCGGGCTATCTGTCCGATAAGTGGAGCAAGACTCCGATCATCATCGCTTCGAAGGTCGCCGAGATTGTCATCATGCTTATGGGCGTGCTAGCTTTTTGGTTCTACGATTCTTGGGGGATGGCCGGAACCTGGACCGTGCTATTCCTGATGGCGGTTCAGAGCACGTTTTTTGGTCCTGGCAAATACGGTCTGTTGCCGGAGTTATTTCGGTCGTCCGATTTGCCGCGAGCGAATGGTTTGATTTTGATGTCCACATTTCTGGCGATCATCTTCGGTGTGACGATTGCGGGAAAGTTGGTTGTCAGCTTGACCGGTGAAAACATTGCGGAGAATGCGAGTCGTTTGTGGATCGGTTCTATGGTTTGCGTTGTGATCGCCGTGATCGGGACGTTGACGTCGCTGATGATTCGCCGAACGCCTCCAGCCCAGCCGCAAGCTGTGATGTCCACGGACAACTTCGGTTTATCGAAGGATATGATTTCACTGCTGCGAAAAGACAATCCGCTGCTGGTGGCTCTTTTGGTTTCGTGCGTCTTTTGGATGGTCGCGTCGATTGCGATGCCAGCGGTCAACAGCGCAGGGACCAAGATGCTCGGCCTGGACGCAGAGGGGACCAGCCTTTTGGTTGGCATGATCGCAATTGGGATCATGTTTGGAGCGCCGTTGGGGGGCTACCTATGTCGCAAGCTTCCGCAGCACGCTACCGTTACCCTCGGCCTCTGGGGCATCGTGATCTGTTTGGGGCTTCTGGGTATGTGGCAAGGTCAGACGTTGTTATTGGGGCTCAATGCAACGCGAATCACCTTGTTGCTCTTGGGTATCTCTGCCGCGATTTACTCGATTCCGTTACAGGTCTTTTTGCAGGACCGTCCTCCCGACATGCTCAAGGGTCGGATGATCGCGACGATGAATCAAGCGAATTTTCTGGGAATGATGATTGC
>CAYXFO010000040.1:0-17819 GCA_964464255.1 uncultured Pirellula sp. | reverse complement strand
AGCGGAGGGCACGGGACTCGAACCCGCAACCCCTTACGGGGCACATCATTTCCAATGATGCCGCTAGCCATTCGCTTACCCTCCAAAATCCAGTCTCTCAACCTGCGTTGAGCGGGCATGGCCCATGGATTTCATATCCCCAAAGTCTATCCTAGGTGTCTCGATTCACAAGCCAACCTCAACCTCGATTCCCAAGGTTTTCGACCCATGCCGACTTCACGTGCTTGGTTCTACCGCAAAAATCAAGCCACTTACGATCTGGAACTCGGCCATCAATCGATCCCAGGTCCAGATGAACTTGAAGATCGCGATATTCTCGTAGCGATCGAGGCAGTTTCTCTCAATTATCGGGATTTGGTGGCTTGGAAAAATATGGCTGGCCGGGCCGTCGACGGTCGCATACCGGCCTCAGACGGCGCCGGGACCGTCATTGCGGTCGGTGCCTCAGTAAAGCAATGGCGCATCTCGATACTCTGGCCGCCTCGACTCTTCCATGCGCGGCACTTACTGCTTGGTACTCATTGGTCGCCCGCGGCAGCTTAACCAAAGACCAAACGGTTTTGGTGCTCGGTACGGGAGGAGTGTCCATCTTCGCTCTCCAGATCGCTAAGCATCTAGGCGCGAGGGTCGTCGTTACTTCAAGCAGCGACGACAAGCTCAGCCGAGCCAAAGGCTCGGGGCCGACGAAGGAGTCAATTACAAGACACACCCGCAATGGTCCGAACAGGTTTGGAGTTGGACAAGCGGTCGCGGCGTGGATCACGTGGTTGAAGTCGGTGGCCCGGGAACGCTCGAACAATCGATGAAGAGCGTCGCGGGGGGCGGGCATATCGCCTTGATCGGTGTCTTGACCGGATTCGGCGCACCGACGACCAGCCTCTTTCCGCTGCTGGCTCGCAATGTAACCCTCAACGGAATTTACGTGGGCCCACGCGATGAATTTGTTCGCATGAATGCGTTCCTCGAAGAGCATCGGATCGAACCGGTCATCGATCGCGTCTTCCCACTTGAGGCGGCTCCGGATGCCTTTGCTTATCTGGCCAGCGGCCAACACTTTGGCAAGGTGGTTATTCGGGTTGCTTAGCCGATGGACTTGCTGGCTTGCGGAACCGCTCCAACTGACGAATATGGTGCTGTTCGCGAGGCTTCATTGCGTGGCATTGCTCCGAAATCTCGATCGCTTTATCGGTATTGCCGCGAATGAATTCGACTTCCGCGAGGGTGTCGAGATACGTATCGGTCGGCCGTTGCTGAACAACTTGCTGCGCCAACTGGTGCGCTCGTTCAAGCTCTACACCGCACTTGGCTGCCAGCCACGCGGCGTTGTTCGCGACCAGGGTATCGTTCGGAAATCGCTCCAGATGGGATCGCATCGGACCCGCATACAGTTCGTACCATTTCTTGAGTGTCTCGTCACCGAACTGCGAACGAATCGATGGGACGACATCGATCAAGGTGTTGATCTGCTCGGGATAGACTTGGTGTGTCGTTCGAATCAATCGATCCGCCAACTCGAGCTTGCCCTCTTGAACAGCGTGCCAGAAACAGGAGGCGAAGATCCGTTCGTATCGAAAGCTCCACTGAGTCCAATCGATATCCTTCATTCCGGTCGCACCCCCCTGTCCTTGGTCGGGAAACTGAGCTTTCGACCGCTCTTGGATATCATCCATTGCTTTTTCGATCGCCAACTGACGCAGTTCGGGTATCTGTTCGGGATGTTCAGCGACGGAACGGTGATACCAATCCGCCTGTTTCCAGGCCCCGAATTCCGTGTACGCGTTTCCGTACCAGAGCTCGTGCCAAGTGGATGGCGAATGCCTCCGCAGCAGCTCCAGCATGAGCAAGACATCGGGCTGCGGTTCCATCTTTTGCGTACCGCGCTCGCTCATGAGATAACGCTCGAGCCATTCCCAGGAGTCCATTCGGGACAGGTTGCGCTTTTGCAAACTCATCCAATCGTCGAACCGACGTGCATCGGCCAGGCACTGGCTGGCTAGGAGATGCGCGTGGACATCTTCGCGATATTGATCTGCTATTTCCAAGCTGAGATTCGCGGCGGTATCAACTTGTCCAAGCTCCGAAAAGTATTTGGCAATCGCCATTCTGGCTGCGAGGGAATCGGAATGATCCTGCAAGATATCGATCGCTTCCTCGGTCATGCCAAGCGTATCGAGAGTGTCTGCGATATCGACCAGCATCGGTTCCAGCACGCTAGGCTCATGAAGCGATACGCGGATCATATCGCGGATCACGGAAAGCAATTCCTTCTCGGACCAACCTGCCGGCATCCGCCCCTGGTTGAGATCTTCGACGATTTCGATACGGGCCTTAGGGTCCAGTTCCGGGTTGCGTTTGCGAAGCGCATCATAGAGGACCATTGCGGCGAACCGAATATTGGGGAAATTCTTGAAGAAGAGGGTTTCCAGAGTAACGCCTCGGGTCTCATCCTGAACTTGCTGGAGGCCGCGCTGCGATAATATCCATTCATTCGTCGGACGGTCCTTCTCTCTTCTCGCACATAAATCGGCGATCACTTCCAGCCTGCGATGGTCGAGACCATAGATTTTCCATTCGTTCAGGAGAGCGTCCCACTCGGAGAGAGATTGTTCGTCCCTATCGGTCTTGATATGACTGCGAATGCGGCGAAACAGGTGAGATTCCAGTTCATCGAGTCCTAAACGATGAAACAGGGATTGAAAGCGAATCGGCTTATTCGCCAGAGGGACCAAGTTCACCCACTTGTCAAACCACTTGTCGAGCGACTCGGTCTTGAGATCCGATAGCCCTTCGATCTCCAGCAATCTCTCCAAGTCATTGCGCAGAAAGAGAATATCGACCAAGCCCTGTGGCGAATCGGATTTCAGGAGTTGTTCAAACGCTTCCTTGTCTCCAACGAATAAGGCCATGGTGGCTTTTTGTTGGTTGTAATAAGACTTGGTCTTGCCTTTGTCGGTCTTTCGAAGGTCGTAATAAACCATGGCTTCGTCGTGTCGGCCCAAGCATTCGAGCAACATGATTCGTTGCACATCCCCCCAACCGGTCGTGGAGGTTGTCTTTTTGAGGGGATCCAGTTCGAGCCACGCATCCCATCGCCCATGTCGAATCAGCAGCGTTTCGTATCGCTCGGACAATCCGTTCCGCTTCGCGACCGCCAAGGCTTCATCCACCCTTCCGTCCCGAACGTGGGCGGCGATTTGAGCATCGGGCATTTCCAACGGCTCGTCGACTCGCCACTCCGGTGGCATGCCGATCTCTCGCCAGCGAGCGTTCAATCCAACCCGGATCGCGTGTCTGGGAAGGACGGTGTTGAGCAATCGCGGAATCAAGTTTTCCTTACCATCGCGCCATGCTGCAGAGATGGCTTGATCAATCACCATCGGATGAAATGCAGATCGGTAGCGGAACATCTCCTCGCGCGAGGCCTGCGGCACGATTTCGAGGATCTCGACCAAGGCGTCGATCTTCCGATCGTTAATGAATTTGTTTACGACCGAGAGATCGCCATCGGCAAGCGATTGATAGTCTCCCATCATCTCGAGCCGTTCCTGCATCGATCCCTGGATGCTTCGGACTCGGCGGATCCACTGGAGCAAAGATGCGCGATTGGGATCCGATACACGGGATTGCTCTTCGAGCCACCGGTCGATATCCCATCGTGGGTCGCACAGTTTCAGGAACGCTGCGTTCCGTTCCGAGAATCGGCGATCGTCGAGTTGATCTAAGAGGGAGCGTGCGACTTCGCGTTCGTCGGCATAGCCTCGGACCGCGAACACCGCAAACAGAATAGCGACCACACCCACCCAACGAAGGGACTTGCAGATCGAAGTCTTCCGAAAAAATTTCATTCCGCAATCCAAACAGATGACTTGGAAAATGATATTACCCATGGAGTCGAGAGGATCCTTGGAGTCTATCAGTGCCCCGAGGATAACTCAACCAAAAGAGGTCAACTCGGCGACGAATCAGCGGCGCGCCTCGGCTTTAGATTCCGATTGGATCGGTTTTGGCTGTGGCATTTTTGCTCCGACCTCGGATCGCCAGCGGGCCAATCGCTCCCTCATCGCGAACGCGAGTTTTTGCTGCTCGGCTTGGAGATTTCGGGTCTCGCCGAGATCTTCGTCAAGGTTATAGAGTTCGAGACGACCGTCTTCGAAGTACTCGATGAGTTTCCATGGCCCCTCGTGGATGACTCCACCGGGAGTGGTCCTCCATGCATCTGGCCCGGCTCCCAGATAACCAGGGAAGTGTTGATAGATGGCCGAACGATTGAGAGTCCCCCCGTGCAAGACAGGCAATAAGCTCGCGCCATCGAGGGCTTGGGCTGGTTTTGGTCCACCTGCAATCTCCAGCAGAGTTGGGAACATGTCGACATGGATGGTTGGTACATTGGATGACGAACCGGGATTCACGATTCCCGGCCAGCGCACGATGAGTGGAACGCGGGTACCCCCTTCGTACAAACTTCCTTTGCCGCTTCGAAGCGGTGAATTGTCGGTGATGCCACCCTCCTTTTTGATCCCTTCTCGGACATAGCCTCCGACCCCGCCGTTGTCGCTGGCAAACACCACGATGGTGTTCTCTGTCAGCCCGAGTTCATCGAGCGTCTGCGTGATTCGACCGACACTCTCGTCCAAGGATGCGATCATGGCGGCATAGGTTGGGTTGTTGTGGCCGCCGACTCCCTGTTTATTCGCGAAGTGTTGTTTCCATTCCGGCTTGGCATCGTGGGGCGCATGTACGCTGAAATGAGGCAAGTACAGAAAGAAGGGTCGCCCCTGGTTGCGACGTATAAAATCGACCGCGCGATCGGTAAGAAAATCGGCCAAGTACTCCCCCTTGGGATAGGGAGTTTCCGGATGGGTCTCAAAGTCGAAGTGGGCACCCATGCTGACGATGGCTTCGTCGAAACCTCGTTGGCTCGGATGATAGGCGCCTTTGTTGCCGATGTGCCATTTGCCGAACATCCCCGTGGCGTAGCCAGCTAGACGGAGTTGATCGGCGATCGTATCTCGATCGAGCGGGAGTTGTTCCACGTTATCGACGGGTCTTAACGGACGCTTGCTCCAATCAAAGCGATCGATTGAACCGACCGTGTAAACCCCGGTCCGGGCGCCGTACTGGCCGGAGAGAAGAGCCGCACGTGTAGGAGTGCAATTGGGGCAATGATGATGATTGAGGAGTCTCATACCTTGCGCTGCGAGCCGATCGATATGAGGTGTCTCGTAATACTTCGTGCCATAACAACCCAAATCGGTGTAGCCGAGATCGTCTGCGAGGATGAAGACGATATTCGCCTTGCGATCCTGAGCGTCCGCGACAGGGGGTTTCCATTGTGCTGGTTGCGGAGCATTCACTTTCAAAGACGCGGAATCGCCACTCTCGCGCATCTCGGATTCCATCGCGATCATCATCTCGGCGACGCGCGCTGCATGTTCCGGTTTATCCGAGAGATCGTTGGTCTCGTGCGGATCCACATCCAATTCGAACAACTGATTGCGATCGATGCGAGGATACCGAATCAGTTTCCATCGACCGATGGTAATGGCTCGCTGCACATCGCGGTAAGCGAACAGCAACCGATCGCGGGCCGCTTTCTCGGGATCGGCGAGCGTGGCGTTCAGATCGACATACTCCCCTGGCACATCGCTTTGGATCCCACATTTTTTTGCCAGCGTCGGCAGGATGTCTAACGCATAGCAGAGCGCGTTGGTGCGACGATTTTTTGCAATCCCAGGACCGGAAAAGATGAGCGGAACGCGAATCGAATGCTCGTAGAGATTCTGCTTGCCGATCAGACCATGGCTTCCGCGAGCCACGCCGCTGTCGGATGTGAAAACAACGATCGTGTTCTCCCCCATCGGTGAATCGCGAAGAGCATCGAGCACGCGCCCGATTTGATGATCGACATAGGATATATAGCGGTAGTAATCGGCGATCATGTGGCGAACCCCTTGTTCGGAGCGAGGCCAGGGGAGGAGCTTTTCATCGCGAACCGTCATCTCGCCGTTATCTAAAGCGTGGAACGCTTGAAAATTCGGCGGCAGAGGGATCTCGCCAGGATCGTAGCGAACCGGGAAATCATCAGGGACGATGTGCGGATCGTGGGGACCAATCATCGGCAGATAGTAAAAGAAAGGTTTTCTATCATCCGATTGTCGTCCCAGTGTCTCGAGGGTGCGAATGCATTCATCGGCGAACTGCTCGCACGCGTGATTGGTTTCGCGTCTGGGGGGTGCCAGTTTGCCGTCGACCAGATCCTGCACCGGTGTTCGCATGGGGTTGTTCATGCCTCCCAGGAAGACTGAGTTGGCGTGCTGGAATGACTTAGCGATCGATGGAGGACCGTTATGCCATTTGCCACTCATCCATGTCGAGTATCCGTTGTCAGCAAAAACTTCGGGCCAAGAGGTATCGCGCATCAGCTTCTCATCGACGCGGAACAGATTGCGACCTGACAGCAGCATTGCACGGGCCGGAACGCAGACTGCCCCCTGCATGCTTCCCTGGACATACGCGCGGTCAAAGGATAAACCCTCGTGCACCAAACGGTCCAAGTGCGGCGTCTTAATAACCGGGTTCCCTAGAGCACCGATGGTATCGGCGCGCTGGTCGTCGGTCAGAATGAACAAGATGTTCGGCTCGCTCGCGATCGCTGGATCGTTTGCAGAGGTCTTCGGTAGACAACATCCGAGAATGATGACAAGACCAAGAATCGCATCAGCAGGGAATCTACAGCGAAACATGAAGCTGCTCCTGTGGGGAAATGCTAGAGAGATTGCACTTCATCGTAGCATAATTATCAGCATGATCGAAAACGCAGGAAACTGCTACGGCCAAGGCGGCTCATGGAACGTCCAGGCGGTTGTTCGATTTGCAGATTATTTTCCGCGAGACTGTACCGAGAGTGCAATCGAGACAGGGACATCCGCCAGTTCGATCGATTCGGAGTCGGTGGCAGAGCCCGATTCTCGAATTGTAACAGAGACCGCCAGCGTTTCCTGAGAGATGAATTCGCGATGCGAATCGATGGCTTCCCGCACGGAGGCATCCGCAGTAATGATCTCGATAGCGATCCGATCGGTGAAATCGCATTGCCGTTTCTTGCGAAGATCCTGGATGATGCGAATCGCGTCCTTGGCGATCCCCTCGCGAATCAGTTCGGGAGTTAGTTCCGTGTGGAGGGCGACAACGCCGTTCTTGCCTTGAGCGGCTGCCCAACCCGACTTGGCCGTGAATCGGACTTGGATGTCTTCGCCATCAAGTTCGATGGTTTGGCCGTCGATCGATAGCGTGATCTTGCCCTCGCGGCTCATTTCGTCCATGAGTTGGGCTCCGGACGCCGATGCTAGGGCTTGCTTTAGTTTGGGAAGCAATGGACCAACGCGAGGTCCTAGGCGACGGAAGTTGGGTTGTACGGAGTAGGAGACATACGGGCTGGAACCGCTGGCGTAGTGAATCTCTTTGACATTGAGTTCCTCGCGGATGATGTCATCGTGTTCGGTGAGCCAGGGGATGTGAGAACCATCGGCCAGTGTCACTTCGACGCGACCGAGAGGCTGTCGCACTTTCAACTTGGCGTCCATACGAGCCGATCGGCCCAGGGATGCGATCTCGCGTAGCAGATCCATGCGTGTGTTGAGAAGTGTGTCGGCTTGGGCGAAGCTTCCATCGGGATAATCGCATAGGTGAACGCTCTCTCGAACCCCTTTCAATCCCGTGGTCAGATGCCGCCACAGGTTTTCCGCCATAAACGGAGTGAAGGGAGCGATCAGTTTGGCCAGAACAACTAGGGACTCGTAGAGAGTCCAATAAGCATCGAGTTTGTCGGGCGATGATTTCTCGGCAGCCCAATATCGCGAACGGCTTCGGCGCACATACCAATTGCTCAGGGCGTCGACGACATGATGCAAGGCTTGGCAGGCGCCATAGCTGTCGTAGCGATCCATCCGTTCGATGACGGTGCGGCAGGTTGCCGCCAAGTCGCTGAGCATCCATCGATCGAGTTCGCTTCGCTCAGGGACAGGTCGATAGGAAGGGGCCTTTGCCAATTCATCGCCGGTCAATTGATCGAGTGCGGAGTGGATCTCGGCCGGTCCTCGGAACCCATCGATCTCGGCATAGATCGTGAAGAAGCTGAACACATTCCACAATCGGAGCAGAAACTCAGGAATGGAATCCCGAATAGCGCGTTCCGAATAGAGAATCGAGTTCCAGGGCGCTTGATTGGCGAACAGATACCATCGCAAGGCATCGGCACCGTAGCGATCGAAGATCTCCTGCGGGCTGCGATAATTGCGCAGTTGCTTGCTCATCTTCCCGGTCTTTTGGACAAAGTCGTTGCCCAGTGCTTCGCGAGCTTCCTCTTCGGTCAGGAACCGCTGTTTGCCGTCTTTGCTCTCGTACCATTCAGCAAGCATCAATCCAAGAACGATGCAATTTTTGAATGGATGAGGATACGGGATGTTTCCTTTGGGGGCGATTTGTCCAGGCTTGTTGCCGAAGAGCATCGTGCTGATCGCCAGTTGGCTGTAGAACCAGCCGCGAGTCTGATCGATCGCTTCGCTGATAAAGTCCGCCGGAAACTGGGATTCGAACAAGTCGGTGCCCCGAAGTGGATATCCCCATTGTGCGAAGGGCATGGCACCGCTGTCGTACCAGCAGTCAATCACTTCGCTGACCCGTTGCATGCGAGAGCCAGCTTGGTAGGGGGAATCGTAGGTCACCGCATCGATGTAAGGCTTGTGGACTTTCAGATCGTCCGCAAGATCGGGTTGGTTCTTCTTGGCTTGGTCCCAAACCTCCAGTCCGCGGACCCCGGGCTTGGAGCAAAGTTCATCGTAGCTAGCGATCGCTTCCATTTTTCCGGTTGATTCGCAGACCCAGATCGGGAGGGGTGTGCCCCAATAGCGTTCGCGCGACAGGGCCCAATCGACGTTGGATTCCAAGAAATTACCGAAGCGACCGGGTCCGATATGTTCGGGATGCCATCCGATGGCTCGATTGTTCTCGAGCATCGCATCGCGAAACGAGGTGGTGCGAATGAACCAACTCTCGCGAGGATATTGAATGAGCGGATCTTCGCTGGCTCGCCAGCAGAACGGGTAGTCGTGAACGTATTGCTCTTGGTGCCACAACAGGCCACGATCGCGAAGGGCGCGGGTGATGGGGCGATCGGCATCCTTGACCCATATACCCCGATACTCTGGAGCTTCGTCGGTGAACTTTCCATCAGGTCCGACTGCACATAACAAGGCTGGACCATTTCCTTCTTGGAACAACTCTCGCTCGGCAACCAGAACGTCGTAGTCCACTTCACCGAACGCCGGGGCCAGATGAACGATCCCGGTTCCCGAATCGAGTGTCACGAAGTCCGCGTGCACGACTCGCCATTGACGAACTATCTGACCTCCTTCGCGTAGGTTTCCTGTTTGGTCTCCGAGTTTGGATTCGTAAAAATCAAAGGGTGGATGATAGCGTTTCCCAACCAGGTCGCGACCAAGAACCGTCTTAGCGATAGCGAGAGGTCGTTTGATCTTCTCCGAGAGCATCTCGACCAGTTTGGCAGCGACGATGACGGTGTCCCCAGTTTCGCTATCGTTGCAGTACGCATACTCGATCTCTTCATGCACAGCGGCGAACTGGTTCGATGGGAGGGTCCAAGGAGTCGTGGTCCAGACGACGAGGCTGGTATGCGGTTCGTCGACGAGAGGGAAGCGAACGTAGACGCTGGGGTCGGCGACTTCGCGATAGCCCTGGCCTACTTCGCCGCTGCTGAGGGCTGTTCCTCCCTGGGCCCACCACCAGACGATCTTGTGTCCGCGATAGAGGAGTCCGCGGTCGAAGAAGTTTTTGAGGGACCACCAAACGCTTTCGACGAAGCTTTGGTGGTAGGTGACATAGGCTTGCGAGAGATCGATCCAAAAGCCGAGTCGCTCGGTGACCCGTTCCCACTCTTGCATGTAGCGCCAGACGCTATGTTGGCACTTGGCGATGAATTTCTCGACGCCATAGGCTTCGATCTCTTCTTTGCTGTGGATACCGAGTTCTTTGCAGACTTCGACTTCCACGGGTAGGCCGTGGGTATCCCAACCGGCTTTGCGTTGGCACCAATATCCGCGCATGGTGCGGTATCGAGGAAACAGATCCTTGATCGCTCGGGTCAGGCAGTGACCGGGATGCGGCAGGCCATTGGCTGTGGGTGGTCCTTCGAAGAAGACAAAGGGTTCGCCACCGGCGCGTTGTTCGAGCGATCGTTGGTAGATCCCTTGTTCTTTCCAGAACTGAAGGATCGATTCCTCTTGATCCGGGAATCGGACATCGGTCTTTACAGCGCGAAACATCGTTGCGTGATCCGGACCTATCCTAGGAAGCTATTCTTCGTCCGTGAATTCGATGGGAGGACTTTCTCCGTCGATTTCGTCGTCGTCGATATCCTCAGCGTCGGGATGCCCTTCGAGCATTCCATCGTCGGCGGGTTCGATTTCGTATTCGTCTTCCAACTCCTCTTCGAAGTCATCATCGAAGTCGTCATCGAAGTCTTCTTCGTCGAAATCCTCAAACGGATCGGGCTCGTCTTCTTCCGCATCCTCATCTTCCTCGGGCACTTCCTCTTCGGCATCGTCATCGTCGCCCCAAGAGCTTCGAATAGGGCTCGGTATAGGGCTCAGCGAGGGAAGTCCGGTAGCCAAGGCAGCCTCGTACCAATCCTCGTTGCAGGATGAAAGGCTGGGGGATGCGACCAGCATTGGCACACCGCTCGGCGAAGCGACGAGAGAATCATTCGATTCGGTTGGGGATTCCAGTTCCATCATCGGTGGCAATGACATCGGTGGCAATGACCCGGTCCTAGGGGGGAGAAAAACAGGAAAACATCAGCTACTAGAGTCGTCTAACCCTCGAAAACTGTCAACCACGGATCCTCGTTGGCGGAGTCTCCGATCGGGCGAGTTTCAATGTTTTTGAAGGGGTGTTTTGCACACTCTTAGAAATCGATGTTTTTTTTCAAGATCCCCGAACCCGCCTCGAATGCATCCTTGTGGGTTGTTTGTCCATTTCAAAAGTTTTGGGGGTCGAACCAATGATTAAGAAAGTTTTGTTGGGGTCAGCATTAGCTGTCGGGTGCGGTGGACTGTTGTTGGGCACCTCCTCGTTCAGCTACATCAAGACCGGGTATTCCAGTTTACGCGACTCGATCAAGGATCAGATTCCTATCGAAGTTGAAATCAAGCGGGCTCGCGACTTGATCGCGGATCTCAAGCCAGAAATTGCGGACAATCTGAAGTTGATTGCACGCGAGGAAGTCGAAGTTGCCAAACTGCAGCGCGAAGTCAACAGCAAGCAGGCATCGCTTGCGAAGTCCAAGGATTCGATTTTGAAGCTCAAGGAAGATGTCCAGAGCGGCGTGAAGTATGTCGTCTATCGGGGCAAGAAGTTCGATATCGATCAGGTTCGCCAAGATCTCGGCGACCGCTTCAAGCATCATCAAACGCTCGAGGCCACCTCGGAGAAACTCGCCAAGATCCTCGAGGCACGCGAAAAGAACCTCATGGGTGCTCGTCGCAAACTGGATGAGATGTTGGCCGCCAAGCGCGAGTTGGAAGTCCAAGTCGAAAACCTGCAAGCTCGCTTAACGATGGTCGAAGTCGCCCAGGCGGGTAGCCGGTTCGCGGTCGATGACAGTGCTCTGGGAAGTGTCCGAAAGGTCTTGGACGAAATCTCCACACGCATTGAAGTCGCCGAAAAACTAGTTGACAGCGTCGATCATTGCGGATCGGTTCCGGTCGGCGAAGAGATCACCAGCGAAGACCTCGTCGATCAGATCAGCGAGTATTTCTCTCGCGGCAATGCAGAGACTTCCGTTGACCAACTCGCTGGCGGATCCCTGTAACAAAAGGTGGTCAGCCCGGCGAGTCAGCTCGGCGGTGGATGACCCAAGCCTGAAGCGGAGCGGTAGCTGGTCCATGCGACGGCTGCCGCTCTCGTCGCTTCGAAGTAGATCCAGTGCAGGCGAGTGTAATCGAGCAATGATTCTCCCCGAGGAGAGGGAGGGCCGGTATGATTAGGCGACATGCTGCAACTGGTTTCGCGAATCGCGATGGTAAGACTATGCCCAAACCGAGGATCTTGTGGATTGATGGCGTAGGAAGTTTCGCGATGTGCGATGGCGATGAGGTATCCCTTGGGCAAGCGTTCCCCGGCAATGAAGTGGATTTGGCCATTCGGGGAGACTTGAGCAGAAAGTCTCTGTTCTTCCGGCGCCATGGCGAGGATCATTTGGTCCAGCCTCTGCAATTGGTGAAAGTGGATGGTCAGGTTTTGGACCGGGCGACGATTCTGTCCGATGGAAACACGTTGACTTTGGGGGATCGAGTTGCGATCCGGTATGTTCGTCCGACGAAGCTGAGCGGAACGGCCCGTTTGGAATTGCAGGGATCGCAGCGTTGGCAACCCTTTTTGACCGCTCCGTTGCTGATGGGTGAATCTTGCGTTTTGGGCCCCGACTCGAATGCTCACATTCCCTGCCCTCATTGGAGTCATCGGTTGGTCTTGTTCCGTCATCAGGGGGCCTGGATGTGTCGTTTCACTGGCAATGAGCCTTTAAATGTCGGGGGGAAAGAGGTTGGCGCCCCGTTTCCTTTGGTTCCTGGCCAAAGAATCCGCCACGATGAATTCTCAATGACGCTCGAATGATGGCTCGGCTTGGATTTTTCATCCAAGCAAAGCCCTTGCCGATCGAAAAAAGAGAGAGACAGCCAGAGCGGTAGAACTCGACAATGTAGTCTGATCTACCACAATGAAAGAGAATGGGAGTGGAAATTGGGTCATGTTTGCGATGCTCCAACGCCAAACCAAGAAAACTTCGAATCCTTCGGGTGACTCCATGAAATTCCAGTATGGCAACGGTGACCAGCCGCTCGACGGCTACACCATCAAGCGGGGAATTGGGGTCGGTGGCTTCGGCGAGGTCTATTTCGCCGAGAGCGATAGCGGGAAAGAAGTTGCCCTCAAGCGGATCCAAAAGAATTTGGATGTGGAGATGCGGGGGGTTCGGCATTGCCTGAATTTGAGGCATCCCAACCTCGTCGGCATCTACGACATCCGGTTCGACAAGCACGAGCAGGGTTGGATTGTGATGGAGTTTATTGCAGGAGAATCCCTGCGAGACTCTTTGGATCGTGCTCCGCAGGGGATATCTCCCGAGCAGGCGATCCCTTTGTTCGCGCAGATTGTCGCGGGATGCACCTATCTGCATGATTCCGGAATTGTTCACCGCGATCTGAAACCGGCCAACATTTTCATCGAGAACACGATGGCCAAGATCGGAGACTACGGACTCTCCAAATACATCAGCGCCTCCCGCCGCGCCGGCCAAACGGAAAGCGTTGGTACGTTCCACTACATGGCTCCGGAGATCGGCAAAGGAGAGTATGGCAAAGAGATCGATATCTATTCCCTCGGGATCATTCTCTACGAGATGTTGACCGGTACCGTTCCTTTCGACGGCGAGAGCACTCCTGAAATCATTCTCAAGCACCTGACAGCGGACCCTGATTTGTCGATGTTGCCCGCATCGTTCGCACATGTGGTTGAGAAGGCGCTTGCCAAGAATCCGGCAAGCCGCTATCGCGACGGACGGGACATGCTTGCGGACCTCGGATACAGCATTGACCCAAGTGGTATGGCGATCCGAACCAGTGAGCCGCAACCGAATATCGAAACAACATCCAGTCCGATTCCAGCCCGTCATTCACCTGCGACAGTGCCTTCGACTCCTCAGCCGAGAATGGTCTATACCAAAGGTGGCCAGGCTGTTGCGGTTAATAAAGGGTCCGAGCCATCGCTCGTTGACCGAATCCAAATGTTCTTCAGCGTTGGACTGCAAGGTCATGTGGAAGCATTGAAGCATGAACCGATTGCGAAGTGGTATTTGCGGGTTCTTCATGATTTGGGGATACGTTCCAGCGAGTCACAAGATGGAGCACCGAATCAGAAGAGCGGGTGGTTCAAGTTGGTTGCGGTGATCGCGGGTATTTTCATCCTCATTAACAGCGGATGGATTGCACCGTCGTTAGCGATGCTCGGTTGGGCGTACATCATTTACTATGTGGTTTGGTTCTTGAACGTTGGCTACGGCAAATGCGGTGATTCTGCAATTCCTTCCAATCTGCCTTTGCCGCGGGCAGTACGGGCCGTCGGTACTCAAGCCGCAGTACCGTCGGGGCCTGCGTTTCAAGAGACCGTGCATTTCAACCGTGCAGAGAATGCTCCTCAACCGCGAGCCAATGTACCGCCGCGGCCTGCCGCGAAACCTATGTCTAGCAGGCAAGCGCTTCGCATGTGGCAGCAGGAACAGCGTCACATGATGAGCCAACAAGGATTGTGGACTCGGGTTTACTCCGCGACTCGTTCGATGACTTTCGCTGGCTTCATCGTTGGCATCCTTACCTACGGTGGTGGATTCCTGATGATGTCCAACGGGCAGTTTTCCAACCATCATTGGCTCGGTGGCATCGCTTGGCTCGGAGTGATGACGACTCTGATGAGTTGGGTCATCCTGGTGTTGAGTCGGCGTTGGGAATCGAGAACCGAGGACTCGATCGTATTCCGATTCGTTCTGATGGCTACCGGCTTGGCTCTGGGGGCGGTCAGTTTCCAGGTCAGCGAGTTTCTGATGATTCCTTGGGACAGAATCGCTCGAACAGATACAACGTCCATTGAGTTGTTCGACGAAGCGATCAATCGCAGTTGGACGGGATTCTATAACGCACAAGGGGTACCTGTACTGGCTGGCCACATGGCGTATTTCGCATGCTTGATGGGGATTATCCGTTGGTGGCGTCAATCCGATATCCTTCGCAAGAAGCGGTTTTCGATCTGGCCGATTGTCTGGAGCGTCATCCTGGCAACGTTGGTGCAGTTGTTCTTTTACTTCCCAGAGCACTGGGACGTATTGTTGGTGGGGGCGGTATCGTTCGTGGTCCAGATGGCATCGCCATGGCAGGAACCGATGACCGCCGCAGTTCATCCCGTACGTCCGCAGGAAATCCATCCAAAGAATGTCACCGGTGTGGAGAGTCGTGCGTCATGAGCAGGAACACAACAGGTTTCTCATTTTCGCTGGTTGCTACGTTTGCCTTGCTCGCAGTGATGATCTTTCTGTCCTACGGAATGATTCTTCGCAGAGTTGAGACCCTTCCACCGGATCATCCAGGTTCCTCAGAGTTTGCGTCTGAGGAGAAATTCCGCTTCGAATCCGAAGTGAAGCGATTCGATGACCAGATGGAACAGATGGACCAGATGGGGAAATTGACAACGACGTCGGAACCCTCGAGCGATACGATCGACGAAGAAGCCGAGTCATCGAAGCGTGCTGATACTTTGAAGGTTGCCGATACGGAGCAAACCAAGAAACAACCGTTATCCGATTCGATGCGATGGATCAATCAATCGATCGATTCGCTCAGCGAAAAGTTGAATCAGATCTCAAAGAAGCTCGAGAACACCCAGGATCAAGCCCTTGTAGAAGCAGAGATCAAGAGGGCCTTCCGGGAGGCATTTGTTGGAGAATCTAGCTCGAGCGATGTCGCAGAAGTGAGTGAGGATTCGAAATCGTTCGATCTCCCTGTGCTAGGCGAGGGGATTCCAGAGTGGATTCGTCAACGGGTGGTGGAACGTGACCGTCTGTTGATCCCAATCGAGAGTTCGCTTCATGGAACATTGGAAGAATGCCGAGCGGAACTCGATTCAAAGCTGCCGCAGGAAGTCAAAAAACTGATCGACGAGTACGTGTTGCAGACGGTTTCAGCGGATGACATTCCTGGCCTGACACCCGAGTATATCGCTGAAACCCTGATCGATCCGGCTGCCAAGTACGACAACTATCAAGAGCGCCCCAGCGGCAATTTTCACCAGATGTGGGTAAGATTATCGATCGACAAGTCGAAGCTCGAGCAAATTCGGGAATGGGAACGGGAGATCATCACCTCGGTGCGAGTGTGGCTCCTGGGTGGTTTGTCGCTGGCTTTCTTGGGGACCTTTGCAGGATGCTCCAAGGTGATTCAGTTCCTGTCCACCAGGGAACATGCACGCAGGCAATTGCGACAGAACGTATGAATGATGTGAACTCGGAACGAATTCTGGTCGACAGCATCCGCGAAGGAAACGCCG
The DNA here is from genome assembly GCA_964464255.1 of uncultured Pirellula sp. Taxonomy (GTDB): domain Bacteria; phylum Planctomycetota; class Planctomycetia; order Pirellulales; family Pirellulaceae; genus JBKCUI01. Next base: position 1,652 of record CAYXFO010000040.1, on the reverse strand, counting down.
CTGCATGGCAGCAGTTCATCGATCGGTTCGAGGGTAGGTTGCTCGCTTATGTCGGCGCTCGTTTAGCAGATCGATCCCATGCTGAAGATATTGTGCAAGAGACGTTGATCGGCTTTGTCAACAGTTTGCCCAACTATGATTGTTCGCGACCGCTCGAGAGTTATCTCTTTTCGATTGCAGCCTACAAACTGACCGATCACCTGAGGCGCGAGGGCCGAAGACCGGTCACACAGTTCCCATCCCATGGCGATACCAGCGATGGAGCTCGGCATGTTGCGGCAGCCGGTCGTGCAGTCAGCAGCGTTGCCCGCTCGATCGAGCAGCGTGCGAGCGAGGAGAAGTCCCTATCCACGGCATTGCAAGATCAAGTCGCCAAATGGAAATCTCGTGGCGATTATCAGAAACTCAAGTGCATTGAGTTGCTGTTCGTCGCGGGAGTCAACAACAAGGACGCAGCAAAGGAACTGGGGATCACCGAACAGCAAGTCGCGAATTACAAGTCGGACTTTATCAATCGCACTCGCTCTCTGATCGGACGCCAAGCAAGCCGCGACCAATTCCCCGAACTCGCTGATTGATCATTCGATCGCGAAGAAACGGATGGATGATCAAGCATTCGGATCGCCAACATAGCGAACGAGCAGTTCACGTGCCTCATTGCGATAGTGCTCGCACGCTTCCATCAACTGCTCTTCGTCTGGAACATGGAGACCAAAGGCCAATCGAGCCAAATCGATCGGATCCTCCGGAAGATCGTGTCGAGCCTTGGTATTCATCAAGCGCAGCCCGGATTCCACTCCACGGAGATAGTTGTACGCATCCTTGAGTCGCAGAGCGTCGTGCGCGGAGATCGCTTCGATTCGTCGCAGTCGTTCGATCGAATCGATTGTACCCGGTGCGATGAGGTCGGCATGCTGATTCGCGAACTGAAGCGATAGGACTTTGGCAACCATTTCGATATCCATGGTGCCGCCTCGACCTCGTTTGAGATTCCGCGCCGATGCGCTGGATTCCAAGTCGCGTCGATGAGCAAGAGCGGCGAGAGAGTCCTCCTTTGCCCAAGGCCTGGTTGTTAGGATGCGCTGCACTGCCTGCTGAGTGCTAGCCTGAAAGGAAGGGTCACCCGCGATGGGGCGAGCCGAAAGCAGCTCCATCCTTGCAAGTGCATCCCCTTGGCCATTGAGAAATGCAGACTCGAATTGATCGATTGTCCAAGCCAAATTGGCGGTAGGTTCCTGGGCGAAATTCCAATTCCTCAACTCGTAGAGTCGACCGTGTCTGGTCAGTCGATTGACGCCTTGAGAAATTCGCTGCGCTAATTGCTGGAAAAAGAGATCGTTGCGAATGGTTTGAGGATGCCGCACGGGACCGATCGGCCGGGTGGTGCCTGAACCATGGTAGAGAAGGAGGATCGTGACATCGCTATGATAATTCGGTTCCCGATTTCCGAGCTTTCCTAGAGCGAGAACGGAAAACGGGCAGGTTGGTTCCCCGTAACGCTGGACCAACGCGTTGTAATGGAATTCGATCCATTGCTGCAGGCACACATCTGCGACGCTTGCAAGAGTCCGATGCGTTTCCGAGATACTCTCTTTGCCGAGGATATCTCGAACACCGATCGAGAGATGCATGGCGTTCTTGAACGAGCGGAC
>CAYXFO010000039.1:0-17859 GCA_964464255.1 uncultured Pirellula sp. | reverse complement strand
CACCAGCGATCGATGAGGCGCTGAGAATCAGACTCGAACATTGATCGATCCCGGCGTGCTTAAGGGTCTCCGGATGAGTTGCATCTCCGAGGACACCTCGGAATCCAGCCTGTCGAATGGCACCCAGATTTCCGTGGTTCATCTCGATGATCGTCGGAGCGATGCCATTCTCGGACAGCAACCGAGCGAGTGTGCGTCCGACTGGACCATAACCAACGATGATCGCACGGTGGAGTGAATCGAGCGTCTCGGTGGGTGAGTCGGCGGGAGCGGCGCTCTGCATTGTGAATGGACGTCTCTGGACCTCTAACTGATGCAGGCGCGGATTCTTTCGTATCCAGGCCGCAATCGGAGAAGCCAGCCACTGCATCGCAGGCGCCAGCGCGATGGACACGATCGACACCGTCACCAAAACGTGCATCGCCTCGTCGGACAGTAATTCCTCCTGACGCCCCAAATTCGCAACGATAAAGGAAAACTCACCGATCTGCGACAGGGACAAACCGACCCGCAATGCTACTCGCAGCGGCTGCCCCATCACGAGCATGAACAGAAGACAAACCAGCGGCGTACCAAAGATCACGATGCATGTCGTGACTAACAACATCCCCTTCGCCTGCGCAAATACCACTGGGTCAAACAGCATGCCGATCGACACGAAGAAGAGAACCGCAAACGCATCACGCATCGGCAACGCATCGACCGCCGCCCTTAAACTGAATTCCGATTGCCCCACCACTACGCCGGCAAGAAAGGCCCCAAGTGCCATCGAGATCCCAAACATTTTCGAGGACGCCAATGCGATCCCGAGAACGAGAACCAAGATCGCCAGCGTAAATAGCTCGCGCGATTTGGTGGCTGCGACATGCTGCAGGATGCTCGGTATCGCACGCCCGCCAACCCAAGTGATCGCCAAAACCACCGCTCCGATTTTCACGACAGCCACGATGGCTACCCACAGAAGATTCGTTTCCTCCCCGGCGTTCCCCGCAGACAAACTGGGAAGCAACACCATGACCAAAACCGCCAAAACATCCTGAACGATCAACCAACCGATCGCGATGTTCCCGACATGCGTTTGAAGCTGATTCGCATCGGCCAGAATCCGTGTCACCACGACCGTGCTCGAAAACGCGATCGCCACTGCAAATACGATCGACGAATACCATTCCCACCCGAAGTACCTCGCCGTCAGCAATCCCAGAGTGAACGTAAACGCGCATTGAAAAATCGCTCCCGGCACGCACAAATCACGCACACGCCGCAACTCCTTCACGTCGAAATGAAGCCCTACGCCAAACATCAACAAAATCACACCCAGTTCGGCAAACTGGTTGGCTATCTCCGCATTCGCTTCATAACCCGGAGTATTCGGTCCGACGACTATTCCAGCAATCAAATAGCCGACGATCGGAGACAATCCCATTCGCTGTGTAGCGTAGCCGAACAAAAGGGCCACCCCCAAACCTACAGCAATCGTCATCAATAGATCAGTGTCATGCATCTCAGTTCCAACACACATGGAAATCGAGTTCAGGCCATATCCAACTCGACATAGGCTACCAAACGTGGGCTACGCCACCACCCCGGTTGACGATCGATAAGTTGCGCAATCTGTTCATTGCACAACAAAAGCTTGCATGTCACCGCGCTCCTAGAGAAATGTTTTTCAACTGCTATCATTGATTCACCCTCTTTGATGTCTTTTGAACGGACGGATACCGTTCTTAACAATTCGAGCAATGCAACCACTCTTCTTGCCACTAACGGAGTCTTTCGATGCAGTCCACAACAAGGCCTTCTTCGTCCCTTTGTCGCCGATCCCTGCTCAAGCCAGCCGAAATGTTGGCTGGTTTGGATCAGCATGTTCTAGGTCAATCGCGCGCCAAGCGGACATTATGCAGCGCGATCTACAACCATTTTTTGTCGAACGCCAGTCGCGACGAGAATGGCGTCGACCTGGGACGCAACCATGTCCTGATGGCCGGTCCGACCGGGTCGGGCAAGACCATGATGGTCAAGCAGATTGCGTTGATGTTGAATGTCCCTTTCGTCCAAACATGCGCTTCGACGTTGGTGGAAACCGGATACCGTGGGCGACCTGTGGAGGATATCTTTCGGCCGCTGCTGGAACAGACCAAAAGCGATCCCCGCAAAGCCGAACGAGGGATCATCTTCATCGATGAGATCGACAAGATCCGTCGCCAAGATGTCGGAGGTCGAGACGTCAGCGGCGAGGGTGTCCAGAACTCGCTGCTTACCATCCTGGAGGGGCGCATCTGCGATGCGATCGACAGCACGCGCATTCCGGCTATCGACACGAGCCGCATTATGTTCATCTGCGCTGGAGCCTTTGTTGGACTCAAGGATATCGTCCTTCGTAGGTTGCAGCACGACCAAAAGACCATCGGATTCCAGTCTCGTCCCACAAGCGGCGTCAAGCGGGAGCACGAGTTGGATGAGTACGAATGCATGCGTCAGGCCACCGTCGACGACTTCAACGTCTACGGCATGATTCCCGAATTTATCGGTCGGTTCTCTCGAATCACATTTCTGCACGAGTTGAGCATCGAAGATCTGCGAGCCATCTTGAGACAGCCCTCGCAGTTCTCGTCCTTGCACCAGCGTCAGCAAATCGCCCTACTCCACGGCATCGCTCTGGAGGTGAGCGACGATGCTCTCGATGCTTTGGCAGAACGGGCAAAGACCATGAATACAGGTGCTCGAGCTATCACGCGATTGCTGGGCGATGTCCTCGACCGGATCGAATACCGATTTCCCGAATTGGCAGATGATCGGGTCAGTCGCGTGATCATCGATCGCGAGTGCCTCTTAACCGGATCGGATCCGAAACTGGTACGGGGACGCCGCGACACCCGACGACGCGACTCGGTCCTTCGCAATCGCTTTCTGGGGGACGGAGCCACGGGAACCCCAAAATCGGCAAACCCAGCCCAACGAACCAAAAGCACAAGCAAGCCGAAGATCGGAGGAGTGCTCGTCTGCGGTTGGACAACGGCGAGCGAGCAGGCCCAGGCATTCTGGGAACAACTCGAAAAGCATTACTCCACAGCCCCGAGCACGCTGGAAACCGTTTCCAGCAAATTGACCCGTTTGGCCTTGGGACTGCAGGAGTTTTATGCCGCAGCCGTCACCATTCGCAGTCGTGACCCCAACACGATCATCGAGCACTTGATCCGAAAGCGACTCGAGACTCTCGTCTCCCAGTGCGACGACGAAGATATGGACGAGTCGCTCCCACTCGAGGAAATGGAGGGCGAGGAATGGCCGACCGAAGACTATTATCACAGCACCGGTGCGGACGACGACCTCCCATTCTGAGCCTCGTTGATGCGACCCGTCATGGCGGCTACAATACGGCACTCTTAAATAGGAAGCTCCGCAGCCATGACGCGAAATACTCTGAGCGAGGCCCGAACCAAGATTGTCGCAACGGTCGGGCCTGCATGTGAAGATGAACAAATCCTTGCGCAGTTGGTGAACCACGGAGTCGATGTGTTTCGCATCAACTCCGCTCACGGCAAACAAGAGGACTTCGAGAGGATCCTCGGCAAGATTCGACGCGTTCGCGAACAAATCGGATTCCCGATCGGTGTCCTGCTCGATCTGGCAGGCCCCAAGATCCGACTCGGCAAGCTTTTCAACGACCCAATGGACGTCGAGATCGGTCAAGAAGTCTCGTTCATCCGCGGCAGTGAGCCAACCGCCCCCAATGAATTGACCAGCAACTACGCCAAGCTGATCGATGAAGTAGGACTCGGCGATCGTGTCATGCTGGCCGATGGAACCATCTCCATGCAAGTGGTCGAAAAGACGCGAGATAAATTGCGATGCTCCGTCACGGTGCGAGGTACCATCCGATCCCGTCAGGGAATCAATCTCCCAGGCGTATCCCTGTCGGTCTCCGCCATGCGACCCGAGGATGTGGACAACGCGCTGTGGGCTGCCCGAAACGAAGTCGACTTCATCAGTCTCTCATTCGTGAGATCGGCGCAAGACGTACTGGCCCTCAAGAATCTGCTGGCATCGATGGATGGTCAAGCTCTTGTGATCGCTAAGATCGAGAAACGCGAAGCGCTAGGTTGTTTGGAAGATATCGTCGATGCAGCCGATGGCGTCATGGTCGCACGCGGCGATCTCGGCGTTGAAATCGATGTCGCAGAAACGCCCGTCGCCCAAAAGCGAATTATCCAAGTCTGCATGGAAAAGATGAAACCGGTCATCGTCGCCACGCAAATGCTCGAAAGCATGCACCACAACCGCCGTCCCACCCGCGCCGAAGCCAGCGATGTTGCCAATGCCATTCTCGATGGGGCCGATGCCTGCATGCTCAGCGGTGAAACCGCCATCGGCGATTATCCAGTCGTCGCCGTCGAAACCATGAATCGGATCATGCTGTCGACAGAAAAGATGCTCAAGGATCAACCCGCACCCGCCAAAACTCGATTCTTCTCGCGAGTCCATCCCGTCACCTCGGCCGTAACTCACCACGCGGCTGATATTGCCGAAGCCATCGAAGCCAAATTAGTCGTCGTCGCGTCCCGCACCGGCGGAACCGCATGGGTCAAAGCCAAACAACGCAACTATATACCAACCCTCGGAATCAGCGATTCCGACCCCACACTTCGGCGCATGTGCTTGTTCTGGGGGATCATGCCCCACAAGGTCGATCAACTCGATAACCCTGAGAAACTCATCGCCGATGTCACGTGCTGGGGCAAATCCACCGGTATGTTGTCGGCGGGCGATCGAGTCGTCTATGTGACCGGCACCGGACTCCTGAACAACACCCACAATCTGCTCGTGGTCAACGAGGTCCCTGCCGACTAAGCGACCGCTTTGTGCTCTCGTGTTATCGATCCGCATGCCATTGAGCATGACGATAGCGGCGATCCATCCATCCCTCTGATAATTCGGCGATCGAACCGCTCAACGGATGCTCCGTCCAGGGCAGCGTCCCCTCCCACGCGTTTCCCAATTCCCGCGACAATTCATGCTTGAAGTTCGGATATCTCTCCACTTCCGAACCAAGGCTGGTGACAAACCGCTCGTGCGTCCTGCCGCCGCGATACTCAGGCTGCCGCGGCGGGATCCGCAGATATCTGCCGATCCATCCCAAGGGCATCGTCAATAAAATAGTCCCGTGATACATCAGCCAATGCCTCTTCACTCGCAGAGCATTGCCGGAAATCTTGAAACCGTTCCAAGTCAAATCGCAGATCCCCTCGATGGCGACATCCCCTTCAATCCTATACCGGTTCAGCACGCTCTGCACTGCTTCCTTCGTCCGCTCCATCACTGTCCGGTGAGCGGCATCGACTTGCCGACACGCAGGGCGTTCTTCGAGCGACAGCAGCACGCTGTACATCAAGCAACCTGGACCTGCGACAATCGATGAACCTCCGCTCATCCGACGCAAGATAGGTACATCGTCTTGATTGCATCGCTCGACGAAGACCTCCTGATCGATACGGCTGGCGCGCCCGACAACTACGCACGGTCGAGGCATCTCCCAAACGCGCAACACTTCGCGTCCCGAACCCGACTCGGAACCCTCGAGCAATGCTTCGTCCCATGCGAGGTTTTCCGCAGGCTCGCTGCAGGTATGCTCATGGAAATACATCACACCAACTCGATCACCGCTTTGAGAACTCCCGTCTCAGGTCGCGTAAAGCTATCGAAATCGCGCACGACCTCATCGAACCCCGTTCGATGGGTGATCCATGGATCGGTCTTGATTGTTCCCGACTCGATCAAGCCGATGATGTAAGGGAAGTCCTTGGGGAGCGCATTTCGCGAAGCGAGCAAACTGACCTCGGGTCGATGCAAGGCAGGATGCTTGAATGCGATTTGTTCCTGGGTGATGCCAACGTAAACCAATCGACCTGTCGGTGCCACGAACTGCAACGCACCGGACATCGATTGCGGATTGCCTGTCGCATCGATCACGACATCGTAAAGATCTTGTTCCGTATAACGCTTGGCAGCATCCAGTCCCGAGTCGGTTGGACTGAACAAGATGCGATTCGTTATCCCGTAGGTCTGCTCCACGAAATCGAGTCTCGATGCGTTCATGTCCATCACCGTCATCTCGGCACCGGTCAATCGCACAAATTCGAGGGTAGCAATCCCGATCGGACCAGCGCCGATCAACAGCACTCGGTCCTGCCGACTCGCGTTGCTTCGTTGGCACGCATGGCAACCGATCGCCAATGTTTCGACGAGGGCTAGCTGATCCATGGTCAGCCGCTTCGATGGATGGAGTTTGTCCGCCCGCACGACAAAGCGATCGCACAATCCGCCATCCATCATGACGCCGATCACTTTTAGTTGGGTGCAGCAGTTGCCAGCACCTTTGCGACACGCATAGCATGTCCCGCAGTTCATGTACGGTTCCACACTGCAGCGATCACCGACCGACAGATTCTCCACTCCCGGCCCGAGAGCGAGCACCTCGACCCCGAGTTCATGCCCGGGTATGCGGGGAAAATCAAAGAATGGAAACTTGCCCAAGTAACAACTGACATCGGTACCGCACACCCCCATTCGATGTGTGCGTACCAAAGCCATCCCGGGTCCCGGCGCATTGGGCTCTGGGATCTCGATACGCTTGAGTTCTTTCGGGGCGGCTATCTGGATCGCTCGCATGTTCACTCGATTCCTAGGAGACCGTGATTCGTCGACCGGTTTTGGCAGAGCGGTAAATCGCGTTGATCAGCGCCACGCTACGCCTACCTTCTGCACCATCGATCAGGGAATATTCGCGAGCCGCAATGGCTCTCGAAAAATCCTTGAACAACTCGCGGTGGGCCGCATGTCCGATCGCTGCGGGATCGGATGCTCCGCCGCCGGTCGTGTTTCCCTTCATATCCGCGAGGATCTTGGCATCGCTTCGATGGGGCTTGGCAAAATCCCATCGCACGATCGCCTCTTCTTCGAGCACTGCGGAACCATGCGAACCCGCGATCTCAATGCGTTTGAGACTCCCAGGGTACGCGGCCGTAGTGGCTACAATCGTTCCGAGTGCACCGGATGCGAATTCGAGACAAGCCACTGCTGTGTCCTCCACTTGGATCCGCTCATGGGCACGCAGGGCGGTCATCGCGGTCACCGAGCGAACAGGTCCCATCATCCACAACAAGAGATCAACACTGTGGATGGCTTGATTCATCAATGCCCCTCCTCCGTCGAGTTGCCATGTCCCGCGCCATGCACCGCTATCGTAATACTGCTGCGTGCGATACCACTTGACGATCGCATCAGCGACCGAGATCTGACCAAAGCGTCCCTGCTCGATCGCTTCTCTCATAAGGATCGCAGAGCGATGGAAACGTGACGGAAAAATAGTTCCAAGATACACATCATGCTTTTCGCATTCCTTGATGAGACGATCGCAGCGATTGGTCGTCACCTCCAGCGGTTTTTCGACCAATACATGTTTGCCCGCTCGCGCCGCCGCCATCCCCGGTTCCATATGCGCCCCACTCGGAGTGCAAATTGTCACAATGTCTAGACCTGGATGCGCGAGCATCGCTTGCAGATTGTCATACGGAGTTCCGCCATACTGGCCAGCAAAGGCGCTCGCCTTGGCCGAGTCGCGAGCATAACAAGCTACTAAACGAGAACCTCGAATTTCGGAAATCGCTTTAGCATGAAACTTTGCAATCATGCCACAACCGATAATGCCCCATCCAACCATCGTTTCACCGATCCGATCTGAGAGATGCCAGGAGCGGTTGCCGAACGGCCAGCACCGCTGCCCCCACACAGAATAATAATCCCAGCATGATCACCCAACATAACATCAACAAGGGAGACACCAACGCTCCGGTCGATTGACCACTCCATAACACCGGCGCGGCTGCCAGCAGCGCAGCCACCAAGCCGACACCGATGCCTCGCAACAATTGCCAACCATTTTCCATCGCAAGCGCCCAAATCAAACGGGGTTTGGAAAAACCCATCGCTCGCATCGCTGCCAATTCCGCTCGTCGTTCCATCGCTCCACGCAATTGCGTTACCCCCAAACCAAGAGTCCCGAGAACCAAACCCAAGGCACCGAGGACTTGAAATGCGCTGAGATACGTGTTTTGAACCGCTAACAACGCCGACAATATTCGAGAGGCCGATGCGCAGCTCAGTCCATCATCGCTCCAACCCTTCTCAAGAGCCGATCGAACGGCATCGAGCTGCTCGGCTTTAGGATCGACTGCCGATGACTTGACCAGGAACTGTCGATACCCAGTGATCTCCGGAAACACCCTGCGGAAATTGCTTTCGCCGATCCATAGGCTTCCTTGCAGGATGGTGTTTTGCGAAACGGCTACGGTAACGAAATGAAGCCTCTGTGTTCCAAAGACGTAATCGAAACGCTCTCCTACATAACCCCCGAGATGCAGCGCCCAAAGTGCTGTGTTCTGGTCGATGATCACAGGGATCGGAGACTCGGGCGTTCCATCGGCGGATTCCTGAAGGGCGGACCAGGGTGAGGCTGGCATGTTGCCCTCGAGTTTGTTCGCCGTGTTCTGCGTGGCGAACCAAGCGAACTCCGATCGCCGATCGGGCCCGCGATCGATCGACTCCATATTCGATGGGACTCCGATCACTTGCGGTTCATTCGCTTGATACAAGTTGTTGCAACTGGCATCATCTCCACCGCGCATTCGGAGACTGACGATCTGGGCATCGAGGAGCGCATCGGCTTGTGGTCCCAATACGAGCCGTTGCTGTTTGGAATCTCCCAAGGGAACCGCGATCCCTTGTGAGCTTTTTGCAACCCAGGCGAATCCTCCGGTCCCACGGCGGTCCGGTTGCGATTGAAACAGGCTCATCGACAGAATCAAGAATGAAGCGCTCGCCATCAGAGCGACCGTCAGGATACTTCGCACCGGAGAGCGCTGGGCGCTGGATCGACTCAGAGCGCTGAGCCCCATCCCTTGCATGTTCAAGTCGCCGCGCACCCCTTCGCGAGGAGATCGCATGCTGTGGTATAGCCACAGAACGCCTGCGATCATCAGGAGCATACCGCTACCGACGAACGCACCCGCCTGCGCTGGACCCTGCGCGTACTGGCCCGCGATCATCGCGATGACCGCAAGTACCGTACACACACCCGCCCCCCAAACGCACCATCGCGTTGCCCGACTGCCGGACGCATCCTCGTCCATTCGCCCCTTGAGCATCTGCGCGGTACTGACCGATTTCAGTTGACGCGTTACGAGCCAAGTCGTTCCGATAGAAACCAGAAAACCGCATAACCAACCGACAAATAGACTCTGCGGACGGACATGAAACTCAAGAAAGGAAACCGTGACCGCACCAACCCACCACGATCGCAAACCGGCGAGCATGGCATACGCATAAGCTACTCCCAGGAGAACTCCGAATGTCGCTCCCATACCTGCAATCACCGCCGCTTCGACGAGCAGCAGTTGCCGGACCTTGGATCGCGTCCACCCGCTGGCCATGAGCAAACCCCAATGATTGGCCCTCTTTTCAATGCTCAATCGAAACAGGAGGGCTACCAAGAGCAATCCCGAAGCGATAACGAAAAAACTCAGCGAAAGAAACAAGGCATCAAACGGCGTGGTCCCCGAGGCTGCTTGAAGTTGTTTCGCTCGCAGCGGCAGATCCCGCCAACCGAGATCCTCGATGCGATCGCGAGCTGCGGCCAATACGATGCCTCGGATGCGCTCTCGCGATTCATCGCTCAAACCATCGTATCGAATTGCGGTTTGGTCACCGAAACGGGAACCGAAGAGGGATCGAGCGATGGCATCGGAGATGAACAATTTCGGTGTCAAACGATGTTCGTATACATATTCATCATCGACCGGTTCAATTTTGCGATCGAGAGGAAAGGGTGTTTCCCAACTGGAGATCGACTCCTGATCCGTGATCCCGGGAACTTCAGGGGTCCACTCCGGATCATTGAAAGGGGTGGGCATTTGATCAAAGCGAGCGGGAACTCTACCGCGATAGGGTGTCTTGGGGGTCGTCAGGGGAGCGATCGCTGCGACGCGTACCTCGAATTGTTTTTCGATTTCCTTTCCATCGACCGTTTCCGCAAGGAAGTAATCGATTCGGATCCGATCTCCAACCTGCGCTTGCATCTGATCCGCGATCCAACGATTGATCACCACCCAATCGTCCTTTTCAGGTCGCTCCGCCGACACTCCTGCGTCCGCGAGCATTCGCTCGATCAACTCCCAGGACGCACCGCTGATCGTCGAATAAGGAACAGCGCGGCCCGATCGATCCGAGGCCGCTGAGGTATTTCCGATGACCTCAGCGTTGTTCGCCAGATAAGTCATGATCCTCTGCGGATGAAACGCGTTGGTTTCGGCGATGATCCTCTCGACCATGCGATCGTTGAGGAGCATCTGTTCGCAGGTCAGTTGATCGTAATCGTATACGACTCGTGGGGGCTCCTCCGACTTGATCGAATCGCGATCGCGATCGGGGAACGAGCGCGCGACTCGTTCCCAAGATAATCCAAGATCTTCGAGATCCAAATCGATCTCCTTCAACATCGGTGCATCGATTGGTTCAGAAATGCCAGATCGAATGGCGGCGTTGATTTTGCCTTCGACATCGAGGGCCTTTTGAAGTTCTTGGATGGAGGCAAAGGCATTGAGAACAGGGCGCTGATCGCTTTGCAGGGAAAAGCGAGCCAGGCTGGTATCGGGAAGGATCTCGATGACTTCCCATCGCGAAAGGGCGAGGACATCCCCTTCCCGTTTTCCCAGTGCGCTATCGGCTGGGACCGCGGCGGCGAGGGAGACTTTGAGGGTGATTCGATCCCCGACCTCGACATCGAGTTTCTGCGCGAGGGCTTGGTTGAGGATCACTTGCTCTCCTCGCGGTTGAGTCTTCGGCCGAATGGTACCCAGGGACCAGAACGACTCGTCGATTCCGTAGAGGGTCATTTCGGTTGCTCGACGCGACTCGAGCTTGCCCCCTCGATCGCGGAGCGATTCACCGACGACCGTATCGATTCGCACCAACGGATGCATCTCTTTGCGATCGCCGAGGGATTGCTGTCGAAACCAGCGGGGGGCGAGGGCGATTTGGTCGATGTTGCCGATCCGATCCATCGCGATATGAGTCAGGGATCCTCGCATGGAGTCCCCGACAATCAACGCCCCGACGATGACAGCGCTGCAGACAGCAACTCCCGCAGCGACCGGGAGAAGCCATCGATAGAAATGAAAGATTGTCCTGAGAACCAGTGAGAACATGATCGAGCTTCGATGCCCCCTCCTAGTTTGCTGGCGAGAAGTACCGAAGAGACTCACCCGCGCGGACATCGATCCATTGCAATGATCGCCAGAAGGGTGCGATGCGAACTCCGGCATCATCCGTCCATGTAGCAGGCATGCTCCGAGTGCTGACGACAATCAAGCGTTCCACATATCGATGATCCCGTTCGAGCAACTGGAGCGCCTTGGCGAGCGTTGGTTTGGAGCCTCCGCGAGCGTTGCCCAAACGATCCAGCAATGCATGCCCTTGCGAACGAGCGGTGATGCGAGATGCGAGCGTTGGATTGGAATCCGCGATGGTGACAGTGATCGAACCGATATTTGCATGAGTCATCTCATGAACCAAGGTAGCCACGAATTCGACCGCAATATCCTCGAGCAGCAGGTTTGTTTTGCGAGCCTCGTCCGAGCTGTCGTTGGATGAAACCAGGTCGAGCAGAATCACTAACTCGCGGCTCTCAGGTTGCTGAAATTGCTTGACCACCAATTCGTCTCTTCGCGCGCTGCTCCGCCAATGGATCCATCGCGGACTATCCCCCGGTCGATAGGCCCGAAGTCCAAAGAATTCCCCTTCGTCGGATAGCGATCGAACGCGGCGTTGTCGCGAACCGGCATCGCGCACATCAAAGATCTCCTTCCAACTGGGGAGCAAGCGTCCTAGCGCAGGCTGTACCGTGAAGTAGGACGTCTCCTTTTGTTGCAGAATACCTCGCAACAAACCAAGTGGAAAACGTGTGGTCAACTCGATCCCCATGAATTGGTACCGTCCTCGTCGGTCGGCAACGCAACGGTACCTTTGGCTTCGCGATGCCTTGGGTGGAACAGACAAAAAGAGCATGCTGATCGATTGCGATGCGCGATCGATCGTCGATTGGATAGGAGCAAATACCATCCGATCCTGGACCAGAACCCACCAGGCTCCCAACCACGGTTTGGGGTTCCTGAGCGTCAATTCGATTTCGAAAGGCCGCCGAGCATGAATCGCTCGCGGGAGTCGTCGATCGACACTCAGATCGAGCATGGTGCGGGAACAGACTCGCCATTGAATCAGTAGCATGGCCAGCAATGTACCTGCCAAGAAGACCAGCAGATTGACATCTCTGAGGACCGCCCCGAAGAGGATGAAGGTGATCATGAAGAGAAACTGCAATCCCTCGCGCGTCAGTCGCGTGCTGACCGGTGTGCCGGCACTGAGCAGTTGCCTCATCCGACGCGTTCGCCGTCCCACCCACTCTCGGGCAGCTTGCCATCGCGATGCAACCGGAGACTGAGAGCCGTTGGACATCATACTAAACAGGTACGGAGACAGATTCGAGACAGCGCTGGATAATCGCTTCGGCCGCGCTTCGGTCGCTTCCTGCCACAAATCCCCGAGGCAAGACGCGATGCGCTAATACGCTCGTCGCAAGTTCCTTAATGTCATCTGGGATCACGTAATTGCGGCCGCTGAGCGTTGCACTCGCTTGAGCTGCTCGATAGAAAGCCAAGGCACCTCGCGTGCTGACTCCCACCTGCAGATCATTGTTGGTACGGGTTCGATCCACGATATCCTGCAAATAGTCGACCAGTGAATCCTCGAATTTCACCTCGCGGACCATACCCTGCGCTTGGGTAATTTCCGCAAGGGAGACGACGGGAGCCAACTTGTCGACCGGCTCGCCGGTGCGGTGGGAACGAAGCACGTCGCGTTCTGCTTCTCGTGAGGGATAGCCGATATCGATCCTCATGATGAAGCGGTCGAGTTGGCTTTCAGGTAGGACGTATGTCCCTTCGTACTCGTACGGGTTCTGAGTCGCGATGACCAAAAATGGGCGAGGCATGGGATGTGTTGTGCCATCGACGCTGGCTTGCCCTTCGCTCATCGCTTCGAGCATCGCGCTTTGCGTCCTAGGAGGTGCTCGATTGATCTCATCGCCGAGAATGACGTTGGCGAAAATCGGTCCCGGACTGAACTTGAAATCGCCGTTGTGGTAGATGCTGCTCCCCACAATGTCGCTCGGCAACAAGTCCGGTGTGAATTGAACTCGGGTAAACCGACCATCGATGCTCTTTGCCAATGCCTTCGCAACCAGCGTCTTACCTACACCCGGGACATCTTCGAGCAACAGATGCTCCGCCGCTAAGAGTGCGATCAAGGTCTTGCGAATGACCTCTCGTTTTCCGAGTACCACCGATTCGATATTGTTTTGAAGTCGCTGAAGAGTTGTCTGAATCGTCGCATTCATTCCGATGCCAGGTTTCTGATTCGGTGCAAAATCTAGGGAGTAAGCGGTCCAGTTCGATCACAGAGAAGTATCGGCCTTGCCGTCTGCTTGGCGATACAACTCGGTCGGTATCAACAGCTCACTCGGTACTTCTTCGCCGTCGAGGTATTTTAAGATAGCCGACACGGTCTCCGATCCGATCCTCTTGGGGAATTGAATTGGATCAGCATAAATCTTCCCGTCTCGAATGGCTTGCTTGCCATCGATCTGGCCATCGAAACCGACGATCTTAATCTTTTCAACCATATTAGCGTTTTCGATTGCAGCGTAGGCCCCCAAGGCGGAGGGATCGTTGATCGCGAAAATGCCGTTCAAGTCAGGATGCGATTGCAGGAGGTCTTGAGTCGCCTTGTAACTCTTGTCCTTCACCCCATCCCCAGGCAGGACTGCGACAATTTCGATTTCAATGCCGTTGGTTCGCTTTTGTTCATCGAGTTCCTCGCGAAACCCTTTGGTCCTCTGCATCACACTTTCTACTTGTGGGAAATCGAGGATAGCGACCTTTCCTTTTCCGCCCAAGGCTTCGATCATCGCAATAGCCGCTTGTCGGCCGCCGCTGTAATTGTCGGTGGCTACATGCGTCACTACTTTGGCTCCTTCGGCAATGCAGGCGATATCGGCAGTGAATACGGGAATGCCCGCTGCGTTCGCTTCTTGGATCGCGGTCCCTACCGCGCGACTATCGCAGGGTGTTAAGACGATCGCGGCCACTTTTTGCACGATGAAGTTCTTGACCTGGTTCTGTTGCCGATCGGGATTGAAGTCGCCGCTGACAACAACGACTTCGTATCCCGCCTTGGCGGCTTCTTCCTTCATCGAGTCGGATATCTCGATGAAAAAGGGATTCGAGCTGGTCAAAATCGACAAGCCGATTTTTCCTCGGATGGCCCCGCTCGGACTGGGTTCTCCGGAAGCAGATCCGGATCCGCTCGACGAGGGGGTGTTCGGAGAGGATGGTTGATTGCAACCCATCATCAGCGATGAGAGAACGAGGAGGAACAAACCGAAAAGATCGCGGCGTAGCATGGTGTTCACTTTTCCGTTAACGATTCGGACGATTGGGACGCTTGGGACGAGACTTTCCGTTGCGTTGCGGTTTAGTACCTCCGCTGGATTCCGAAGGCTTGGACGGTGCCTCGGTTGTTTTCTTGCGGAAGAAAGGTTCGAAGAGTTCTGCGAAGGTCTCAGGGGCCTTGGGAGGCTTCACCTTGGGTTTATCCGAAGAGGGAGCGGTGGGGAGCGAAGGGCGCTGACCCGAAGGGGTCTTGGAAACAGCGTTGAAGATTTCATTGACAACATTTTCCGGAAACGTTTTGATCGTAGCCTGCGGCGTGTATTTCTTGATCAAGAATCTTTCGATCAACGACCACGTCGATGAAGTGATGAAGTAGATGCACAAGCCTGCCGGTACCTTGAAGAACAGAACTCCCATCATCACTGTCATGAACATCATGATCTGCTGGGCCATGCGAGTCTGCTCATCGGTCGCCTTGGGCATCAAGACCTTTTGCTGAATGATGAAGAGGGTGATCGTGACGATCGGAAGAATATTGAGATAGGGGCCGAACCAACCGGAACCTCGACCGGCGATGAAGTCAGGCATCCAAGAATGCCAATCGACGAGCATGTCGGGGCCAGCAAGATTGGAGCACCATTCCAACCCGGGAATCAGCGGCTGCTGGCGAAGAGCCACGTCGACCGACACGCATCGATACAAACCGATGATGATCGGAAGCTGAATCATCGCAGGCAAACATCCGGCGAGTTGATTCACTCCTGCTTTCTTCATCAGCATCTGCTGGGCAGCCATCATCTTGGTCGGCTCGTCTTTGAGCAATTCCCGCAGCTTGGCCAACTCGGGCTGAACGGCTTGCATCTTCTGGGCATTGATCGCCATCTTGCGACTGACCGGGAACATGAGTGAACGCACGAGCACGGTCAGCATCATGATGGCGATGCCATAGTTACCGATGATGTAGTAGAAGAAATGCAGGATCCATCCCAATCTTACTGCGAAGAAGCCAAAGATATCCCATCCGTATTCGATCGCTTCCTCAAGCTGATACGAGGTCAGCATTTCGGGAGACTTCGGACCGGTGAAGATCCTGTAGGACTGAACCCACTCGCCCCCCGGTTCGAGCTGGCGAGTTGGAGTAAGGAACCAAAAGCCTGTGTTGTAGGCTTGCATCTTCGATTTGTCGAAATGCTCGGGTTGCTGAAATGTGTCGTTGAGGATGGATGCCTTCACTTTTTGGAGACCAGCCATCGCATCGGGCTGACTCTCCGCTGGCTGCATTGCAGCCACGAATACTTGCGTATCGAGTCCTATGTACTTTAAGTTGCGTTTCGCGCTGGAATCCTGAGGACCGACGAGCAGTTGATCTGGATCGGTCGGAAAACGCTTAGCGTAATCGACCAGTTCGCGAGCCATCACGATGGAATAGTTCGATGCTTGATCGCCAAAAATAACGTCGCGCGCACCCGGGCTTGAGAAGAAGTGGGGAGACAGCTTCGTCGGATACCACCAACCCTCGAGCGAAACGCCATTGAGTCCCTCTTGCTTGAGCGCGACTTCGAGAGGCTTGTCATCACGATTGCGAACGATCGTTGTCAGTTCCAAGTGATACTGCCAATCCAAAGGTGTCTTGCGATCCTTCTCGCTCGAGGGAGCTTGGAGCAACCGATACTGTTTGACCAATTCGAGGTTGCCATCGATACCGGCAATTTTCATCTGGCCACCCAGCGGCATCGTGAACTCGATTCCCGAGCCCCCCTCGACTTCGATGCTCTTGGCTTCCCATGCCCCCTGAAGCGTTCTCTCCAAACCGAAGATCGTTCGATCGCCATCCTCGAGCTCCGTGGCACCAACCCTAGCAATCGTCAATCCACAAGATCCATATGGTGAGTTACCCTTCACCTGCTCGGATGCAAAGTCGTCCTCGGCGCGAAGCACCGCCACCGGTTGTTCGGTCAGCGTTGCTCGAAACGTCAATTCCTGGGATGTACCACCAGCCAACGTTCGCTGGACTTTCAGAGCCAAAATCTTGCCAGGTGCGAGTTGGTTGAGAATCTTGTCAAGCTGATACAAACTCGCGGGGCCGTCGAGCCCTTCCCAGCCCACGATCAAATCGCCAGGTAGAAGTCCTTTGAGATTGGTATCTTCGACACAGGTCGCCGATTCAGCGGCCGAACCCTTGGGCACATGATGGACGACGATACCCACCCCAGCTTTTTCTTCGGGAGCAAGATAGCCGAGGTAGCCTGCGATGTTCTTTGTCTGGATCGAACGATAGTCAAACTTGCCCGGCTTGGACTGGCTGACCAATTCAATGCGTTCGATGGCTGCCCCTCGGTTATCGAGGGTGACCAACAAATGGTAGCCATCGGCCGCGTTCATGCTGCCAAGGCTGTATCGCTGTCGAGGCAACTCCGCAGGGAGAGCCAACTCGGGATGATCAGCGATGAACTGCTCTGCCTTTTTCTTGGCTTCACTCAACCGACGCTCTTTCAGCGCAGCTATTTCTCCCTGCTTTTGGCGCTCGGCAGATTCTTTCAAGCTCTGTTGCTGGCGCCAGCTCGAGAAGAAGAAAAAGATGGCCATCCCCAAAAGGAGCCATGCTAGCAATCGGTTATTTCGTTCCACCGGTGGTTTTCCGTCTTGGACTTGGCGATCAATACTGACAAGCACGAATTGTCCGGCGATTGCACGGGTTTGACTAGTCTTTTTTGTCCTCGGTTTGCCCCATTTTCTTACCGAGCGAAGCATAGAAAGGGTGCGTAAAGTGACAACGCACGGCTTCCGTAATCGCGACAAAAGGTAAAACCGTTCAACTTCCACCCGCCTCCTGGTCGATAATTTGTGAGAGATCCGCACGAGTTAATTTCCCGCAAAAGGGACTGGACCCATGAAAAACAGGATTTTCTGGGATGGTTTCGCTCGGCAACGAACCATCCGATACCATCTCGCACTGACGCTTGTGACAGGCCTGATCGCTTATCCAAGCTTCGCTTTCGCTCAACAGGGCATCCGCGAATTGCGCAATCCATCGGAGATGCAGAGGGTGCCTCCGGTACGGGCAGTGGGTATTCGCTTAAGCCCTGCGACCCCGATCGACTTTAGCAAGACGTCTCAACGCACAGAACTTCCCCCTGTCCCACCAACATCACCAGCATCAACGGAATTGAACCAAGTCAAAAGGCCAGAGCGAATCCGCTTGAAGTCGAAGGTTTCGGCAGTCGCTTCGAACAAGGATTCGGTGCGATCTCCACTCATACGGGCTCAATCGCCGATCGAAATCAGCATCGCTCCCAGC
>CAYXFO010000038.1:0-18266 GCA_964464255.1 uncultured Pirellula sp. | reverse complement strand
AGGGCGAGAACGATCCCCGTGCGGATGGGGATGGAGCATATACTGCACCTGCCCATAAGGAGGCGATCTAAGGCCGAATCCTCGAGCTGGAAAATTAACAAGACACTGCGCCGAAGTAGACGCTGATCCTCGCAAAGAGAGGGTGTTAGGTAAAACTCGATATGCCAAGGGGTTTTGAATAAAAGATGGGAATGCATGCATCTAGAAGCCAGGTCGTTGCTTTTGTTATCGGCCTATTGGGGTCTCCTCCCTGGGGCAGCATGGGCATTGCGATGGAACCGATTCGAACGGAGTACGTTACCAAGAGGAACGCGGCTTGGGTGGAACTCTATCGCGAATTGCATGCATCGCCCGAATTGTCGTTTCAAGAAACGAAGACTGCGGAGAAACTTGCCGCGAAGCTGAAATCGTTCGGGTACGACGTCGCGACAGCGGTAGGAAAGACAGGTTATGTCGCTGTCTTGAAGAACGGGACCGGGCCCACACTGATGTTGCGAGCGGATCTCGATGGGCTGCCTGTCGTCGAGCAAACCGGTTTGGATTACGCCTCGAAGATGAGGGCTCGCGATGCGAGGGGAGTGGATGTCGGGGTCATGCATGCCTGTGCCCACGATATGCACATGGCCTGTCAAATCGCTGCGGCCGAGTATCTTGCGGAGCATCGCGATCAATGGCGTGGCACACTCGTGTTGATTGGTCAACCGGCGGAAGAGATCGGCGGGGGTGCGAAAGCAATGTTGGCCGATGGCTTGTTTGTCCGTTTTCCTCGCCCGGATGCCGCGGTCGCTCTGCACGTCGATCCGGAGATGGAGGCTGGGACGGTTGGTTATCGGGCTGGGAACATGTATGCAAGTGTGGATAGTGTGGACATCGTGGTTCAGGGCAAGGGCGGGCATGGTGCCTTTCCGCAGAGCGCCATCGATCCCGTGGTACAGGCCGCTCATTTGATTGTCGACTTGCAAACCCTGGTGAGCCGCGAGAACAATCCACTTGAGCCTGCGGTAATTACAGTGGGTTCGATTCATGCGGGAACCAAACACAACATCATTGACAGCACTTGCAAATTGCAACTCACGGTTCGCGCTTATTCCCCTGCAGTGCGAGAGCGGCTCAAGGAAGGTATTGTTCGCAAGGCTAAAGCGGCGGCACTGAGCGCCGGGGCTCCTGAACCGAAGATCGAATTCTCTGACGATACCCCCGCAACGATCAATGACACAGCGTTGGTAGAGAGGTTGGTCCCGGTCTTTCAGCAAACGCTAGGCGAGGGGAAAGTGATCGAGGTTCAACCGGTGATGGGGGGCGAAGACTTTTCGCAGTTCGGTTTGGCGGGCGTTCCGATCGCGATGTTTCGTCTAGGAACTCAAAGCCATGAGCGCATCAAGACTTTTCAACAGAAGGAGCAATCGCTCCCGTCGCTTCACTCGCCATTCTTTTACCCCGACCCGGCAGAGACACTAGAAACGGGAGCCAAGACTCTGATTGCCGCGGCGTTGGAGGTTATGCCCCCGAAGTGAATGTGACTCCTCGCTTCTCGGCGAGCAATCGCATGACCGTTTCGAAATAAGGGAACGGAATTCGGGGATTACGCTTCCGAGCCCATACAAAGACCACATTGACCATGGCTCGCGATAACTCGCCGCTGTCGACTTTAGCAACCACTTCATTGACGAAGGCTTCCTGTTCTGGAAACGCGACGCGCAGCCCGAATTTCAGCTGATCTCGCAGTTCGACCACATTATACGAGAACATGTTCTCGGCTTCATTGAAGTCGATGCTATCCTGAGCCTGCGAGCTTGAACTCCAGCAGACAAGCAACAGAAGCGAGAGGGGCAACCATCGAAGGATTCGAATTGTCATTTTGCGTGCATTCCGTGGATGTCTTTAAGGGTGGCGATTGCCAAAGGGCTCTCAACAGATAGAGTTACGACGAACGCGGAAATCGAATCAAGGTAAACTGCGAAGGTGACGAAGGGTGGGGCAAATCGATAATCAAGAAAAGCCATGGCCCGAAAGCGGACGACTGGCTGGGATCGATTACGGTACGGTTCGGATCGGGGTCTCGATTTGCGATCCGAGTCGCACGTGGACCAACCCCCTGGTAACGGTTCATCGGCAATCGCCCACGTTAGAGGCTTCCCAATTTCAAAAAATGGCGACCGACAACCAAATCGTCGGCTGGGTGGTTGGCTTGCCCATTCACTGCGATGGACGGGATAGCTCCAAGGCAAAGGAAGCTAGGGAGTTTGCCAGATGGTTGGCCGAAGCGACTGGACTCCCTATCCGATTCGTCGACGAACGTTATTCGACAGCGATGGCAACCCGATTGTTGCGAGAAGCCGAGTTGACCCACAAGCAGCGCAAGAAGCAAATCGATAAAATAGCAGCACTGGTGATTTTGGAAGCGTACTTGGAATCATCCAAGCATCCCGATTATCGCCCCATCACATTGGAGAACAACGGCGATGCCTACGTCCCTTTGGACAACTAGTTTTTGGAGAACTGGTCGTTGGAAAATCAATCGACAGGTTCGTGTCGCTCTGATTTCAGCCCTGGCTGTGGTCATGACGGTCTTGCATGCAGGAGCCCAAGAGAAACCCGCCCCGGAACCGTTGACCAAATATCTTGGTCGACGCATTGCGCAGCCGATGAGTTATCACGGCATCCCCTGGCTCAATCGACCGGAACGGTTGCAAGAAGAAAATCCGGAAGAGATGCTTGAGCAACTGAAAGTCGAACCGAACATGACGGTTTGCGATATGGGGTGCGGCGATGGTTACTACACGGTGGAGCTAGCTCGTCGGGTCGGGGCCGAAGGGAAGGTACTCGCCGTCGATATCCAACCCGAGATGCTGCAGGAATTATCGCGTCGTTGCGAACGGCTCGGAATAAAAAACGTCGATATGGTTCTTGGCCTGCCGCACGATCCGAAGCTTCCCGATGGTAAAGTCGATTTGATTCTGATGGTCGACGTGTATCACGAGTTCTCCAACCCGGTGGAGATGCTCGATGCCATGCGTCGTTCGCTCAAGCCTGGTGGTCGGATCGCGCTGGTTGAGTTTCGAGGCGAGGATCCGACGGTTCCGATCAAGCCGGAGCACAAGATGACCAAGAAGCAGATCCTGAAGGAGTACAAGGCCAACGGCTTCAAGCTGGTTTCGCAATACGACAAACTCCCGTGGCAGCACTTGATGTTCTTGAGCCCTGGCTCTGAGTCGGAGTAGATCGATCATGTTGCATTTGCAGAGCGAATCCCAAGCCCGTTGGTTGCGTCAAGTCGACGAGAGCTTGCCGGAGATCTTGATCGACCATGCGCATTGCGAACACAAGGCGGCAGCCACCGCCATGAGTTTGTTTGGTTCTTACGTTGATTGCCGCGAATTGACTCGCGAAATGACGGTGATCGTTCAGGAGGAACTCGAGCACTTCCACATGGTCTTGGATCTTCTCGAGCGGCGCGGTATTCGGTTTCGCAAACTCAGGCCGGGGGACTACGGCAGACGGCTCAATCAGTTGATTCGTCCCCATGAACCGGATCGCGCGGTCGATCGGTTGTTGATCGCAGGATTGATCGAGGCCCGTTCTTGTGAGCGATTCAAGCTGCTCCGTGATCATGTCGCGGATGCGGAGCTTCGTGATTTCTATGGCTCCCTCTTTGAGTCCGAGGCCAGGCATCATACGACCTACGTTCGCTTGGCCCGTTTGTTCCAGGATCATGATCGCGTCCGGGAGCGGCTCGAGGAATTGTCGTCGGCCGAGTCGGCGATCATCGCCCAGGGAAACTCTCTTCCTCGCATGCACAGTTGAGTCCTGCGGTGACATCGAGCGTCTCTAGCCGCAAGATCGCCTTCATCACCTTGGGCGCGAATGTTCCTTCGACGAGATTTCGTTTTTTCCCTTATGTGCAACCTCTTCAGCAACGCGGACATCGCTGCCGAGTGTGGACTTCGTATCCGAGTGTCTATGACCAGTTGCCCTACATCGGTTGGCGAGCTAGTCAATGCGTCAAGCGCACGACCCGGTGGTGGCAGGTTGCTCAAGGGCTGATCTATCGACCCGATACCATCTACCTCGAGCGAGGTTGCTTTCACGATGCCTCCACCGCCATGGATGCTCGATTTCGGAAACTCGCTAAGCGTTTGGTGTTGGATGTCGATGATGCCGTCTTCCAAACCTTTCCGGACAAGATTCCAGAACTGATTCGATGGAGCGATCATGTCGTGGTCAGCAATCGGCCGTTGCGCGAATGGGTCGGTCAGTACACGCAAAACATCACAGAGATACCGACGTGTGTTCCGTTGGACAGGTATCCTCGCCGAACTGCCAAGCCAGCGGAGTCGAGTCCGTTGGTGGTGGGGTGGATTGGCACGACCTCCAATCTCGGATTCCTGAGTGTCTGCGCCGAGGCGCTCCGACTCTTGGCGAGGGAGTGTCCATTCACTTTATTGATCGTTGCGCCGACCGATGCACCCCTCAAAGAAGTCGATCTGACCGGGGTAAATGTCCAATTCGAGCCTTGGTCCCCAGCCACCGAAGTAGGTTGGCTGCAATCGATGGATATCGGGATCATGCCTTTGCCCGAGGGGCAGGACTGGATGCGTTACAAAGCGGCCACCAAGCTGGTGCAGTACATGGCGATTGGGATTCCAGCGGTTGCATCGCCTATCGGTGTCAATGCCGACATTCTGGCGGGAAACCAGGTTGGGTTCGCTGCGAGCCGACCCGAGGAATGGTTCGAAGCCTTGCGAACCCTGGCTCGCGATGGGGAACTGCGAGAGCGGATGGGGAAAGCCGGCAGGGCTTTGGTTGAATCGCGTTACTGCATCGAGGCGAATCTCGACACGCTCGAGCGGGTACTAGCTCCTTGAAAGGATGTTTGGCCGCGAAACCTTGACTTTTCCAGGGTCACCAAGTGTAATTAGGCAGGTGGCGATCAGCCTCCGCCACCCGTTTGCTATAGAATCTCGTGTTCGTTCATTTCCAGACTCTCGTTCGGAAAGTTATCTCATGAAGAGGCTCGCCATTCTCTACCCGTCCGTCGCTCGACATCGTCCGCCGGCTCGGTTGGGCATGACCTTGATCGAGGTCTTGATCGCCACGGCATTGACGTTGGTCATCATGCTGGCGTTGGCACAAGGATTCAAGACCCTCAGCCAGGGTGTGACTGCGGGACGATCGCGATTGTCTGGGAGCGACCAGTTGCGGGGACTCTCGTCCCTATTGCGTGCGGACCTAGCCGGGATGACGGCCAATGTCCGACAAATGCCGAACACTCAGCAGGCTGCGAATGGTTATTTCTTGTATTACGATGGTCCGCTGAGTGACTCGACGGCCATGCTTTACAACTATGTGCCGAGTGCAACGACCCCCGAGGAGAAACTCAGTGCCAGCCGTTGGTCGGACATTGACGATGTGTTGATGTTCACCGCGAAGGCCAAAGACGGCCAATGGTTCCGCGGCCGCGTGCCGCTGGCGCTGCTCAGGATTCATCAACGTAATATGACAGGTGACACGAACATTCAACCAACCGTTCAGGATTGGTTAACCGACGTATCGGTGGCGTCCGAGTACGCAGAGATCGTCTGGTTCATGCGACCTTTGAACGGGGTTGGGGGGCTGGATGTTTCTGGTACAGAGATGGCTGGCACAGGGGTAATTGATACCGCACCGGTGATTGACCGCACTGGTGATGGGGTTCCCGATCCAGATGGGATGCCGGATCGGATTGCCTTGTGCCGAAGGGCTCTACTGATTCGACCCGATTTGAATATTACACCGGATGCCAACGTTAATCTTCCGAACGACGCTCAACTCGCCTGCCTGCCCACGGGTGTTGATTCTACTAATCCCAGCACTTTTCGGGTGCATATGCGTTATGCTTACCAGCGTTGCGATCTATCGGTCCGCTCTCTTTTCGACGTAGATCGAAATGGTTTCGTGTTGAGAACCAATTCATTGTCCGACCTCCAAAATCCTGGGAATCGCTTTGGGCATTATGTGATTCCCTTTAGTCATCCGATTCTTGGTCCGTCCACCAGTCTGCCGATATTAGCACTTACAACGGAGGATGATCTGACTAACCCGACTACCAATTACGGCGCTATGATCGCTCGGGCGTATGGTACCGATATGACGCCGACCGACCACGGTTATATACCTGCTCAATTCATGCGCACCAAGATTAACGCTTCTTCCAATGGCGACGTTATTTCCGTACGCCCAACGTTGGAAGAAGTGCTCGCTTCGAATGTTGTGGGGTTCGATGTTCGTGGATACGACGGTGTGGTTCAGCAACTGGCGTCACCAGGTTCTGACGGTCTTTGGGGAGCGTCCGGTAACGTTGTCGATGCCGGTGCACCTGGAACCGACGACCTTGTGGTGACTCCCTCAGATCCAGGTTACGCAGTGCAAATAGCCACCAACGCGGTGGTTCCAATCAATACAGGAACATTCGTCGATTTATGTTGGGGGAGACGAGTCGCGAATCAAGTCGACAACGCATCGCTCACCCAAACTCTTGGGGGGATGAATTACTTCTCAAGTACAATACTCCCGGCTCACCGAGCCCTCTGGAGTACACCGCTTTCAGGATTTGAGTCGCTGGTTAGCAACAGTTCCCTCAACATGTTGTCTTCGCTAACACGATCTGGACGGTTTAATCTAGCCGCTGGGGTTTACCAACCTACTCTCGATACTTTCACCGATTTCTACGAGTCAGACGGAAATAGACAATTGGATGGTTATTCGGGAAATGGACTAGTTCGATATGGTGGTAACCCGGGGACCAGCGTAGCCGCCGATTGGGGTATCGATGGCTTTGACAACAACAGTAATGGAGCCATCGACGATGAGTTGGAACTCGAGACCCGGCCGCCGATTGTTTATCCGATGCCGGCCATTCAGGTGAAGTTCCGGATCCAGGATGTGCCGGCCGGGACGCTGCAGGAGATTTCCCTGGTCCACGATTTGATGGGCAATTAGCGGGCGGCCGTGACAAAACGACGGCTTCGGTCTATGATTCTTCCCTCAATCCAAGGGACAAAATCGTAAAGTCCGTCATCTTTGTGTCCTCCATCGGGGCCTGATCGGGTATGGATTTTCTCGGCCTAGAAGGTCGCCGAGTCATTGTTTTCGGCGTGGCCAACAAAAAGAGCGTGGCTTATTTCATCGGTCGGACCGTTCAAGAGGCGGGGGCGGAGGTCGTCTACGTCGTTCGGAGCGAGAAACGCCGCGAGGAAGTCGCGAAACTCTTTCCAAACCAGACCGTTCTGGTCTGCGATGTGGAGAAGCAACAGGAGATCGACGAGCTATGCAGCCGATTGAAGTCCGACGACCGTCCGATCACAGGGGTCGTCCACTCGATCGCGTTCGCGGACTACAGCGAGGGGATGAAGCCGTTCCATCAAACGACCCGACGGCAATTCCTCCAGGCGATCGATATCTCGTGTTACTCATTGATCGCGATCAGCGAGGGGCTTCGGGATCAGATGGCCCCCGATGCGTCGGTGGTCACGATCAGTATTTCGACAACGCGCATGGCGAGCGAGAGTTACGGGTTCATGGCACCGGTCAAGGCGGCTCTTGACTCGAGTCTGGCATTCCTAGCTAAATCATTTAGTTCGTTTTCTCGCGTTCGATTCAATGCGGTAGGGGCGGGGTTGCTGAAGACCAGCGCATCGGCGGGGATACCGGGATACGTCGACGCATACCTATTCGCGGAACAGGCGATCCCGCGCAAAGAAGGTTTGACCACGCAGGAAGTTGCAAACGTGGCAGCATTCCTGCTCAGTCCCCGTTCGTCCGGCATCAACGCCCAAACACTGATCGTCGACGCAGGCATGTCGATCAACTATTTCGATCGCGAGATCATCGCTCGCCAGGAACCTTAAGAAAAATGGGAATCACCTACAAGGATAGCGGAGTTGACCTGGAACTCTACGAGGAGTCGATGCAGCGGTTGCCCCGCTTGATGCATCGCACCTTTACGCCGCGCGTGATGCGAAATGATGGAGGCTTTGCCGGGCTGTTTGCTCTGGACTTCCCGCACAAACTGTTCGCCCGCAATTACGAAGAGCCTGTCTTGGTCTCCGGTACGGACGGTGTGGGTACCAAGCTGAAGGTAGCCATCTCCGCCAACCGGCATACCACGATCGGCATCGACTTGGTTGCGATGTGCGTGAACGATGTGTTGTGCACCGGTGCGGAGCCGCTGTTCTTTCTCGACTACATCGCGATGGGGAAAGACGACCCGACGTTGCTCGAGCAACTGGTACGGGGCGTTTCAGACGGTTGCATTGATGGCGAATGCAGCTTGATCGGTGGAGAGACCGCCATCATGCCGGACCATTACGACGTTGGGGATTACGAACTGGCGGGATTCTGTGTCGGAGTGGTCGATCGCAAGAACTTGATATCGGGGAAAGGAATCGTCGATGGGGATGTGATCCTCGGAGTGAACTCGTCCGGTATCCACAGCAACGGATACAGTTTGGCTCGCAAGGCGATCTTCGATCGCGGTGGTTTATCGATCGATTCCTATGTTCCCGAGTTGCAGCAGACCGTGGCCGATGCGTTGCTCGAGCCGACCCTTATCTATAGCCGTTTAACGCGAACCATTCTCTCGCATTACAAGGTCAAGAATGTGGTTCATGGATTGGCCCACATTACGGGAGGCGGCTTGCTCGAGAATACCGAACGCATCCTTCCCGCCGATGTCGATCTGGTCTTCGATCGGGGCTCATGGGAAGTACCGCCGGTATTTCCCTGGATCGCCAAGCTGGGAGATGTCGCTCTCTCGGAGATGGAACACGTCTTCAACATGGGAGTTGGATTCGTGTTGGTGGTGAGCCCGTACTATGCAACCAAGATTCAAGCGATGGTTCAAGAGCTTGGATTTCGCTGTTGGCCGATTGGCCGAGCAGTATCGGGAACCGGCAAGAGCCGCTATTCGACCTAGCGCTGGCTATCTTGGTAGCGAGTATATCGAATGATCCTCGCGCCGATTTCGAAGCAGCGCGGACCCAATCTCCGAGCTCGCATGATCTTGACGACCATGTCACCGATCGCGAATTGAAGTTTCCCAACTTCTTCCGGAAACCATTGGCAGCTTGTGAGAATTCCGATCCCGGTCTTCGATAGATCTCTTACGATCACTTGGCGAGCAACTCGCGGGCTGTTGATTGCTGCAGGAGAGCTGTCCCATGTGAAGATCGCCGGTCCATTGGTGCGAAACCGTGGGGATTCACGATTGTCATCGTGCATAGCTGCACCGATCCCCTTGCGCTGCAAATCCTCGCGAACTCGCGGTGGCAGAATGAAGTCGAGGGGAATCTGTTTTAGCTGTTCTTCAAATGACTCTTTAACAGTTTTAGCCACGTTTTCATGATCTCCTGGTCAAAGCGATTCGACCGGTCCTGTTCCATGATGCGACCTGCTGAGCCGCAGGTGTAGGCCATCCTTGGATTTTCGCTGCTGGTCAGGTGGTCGAAGCGATTTACGATCGCACAGATTTTCGCACCGAAATGGATCTCGTCTCCGATCAACCGTACCGGGAAACCAGACCCATCCATATTCTCATGATGTTGGTAGCACATCATCAAAACGGTCGTCGTAACGTTTCGGGAGTTGCAAAGACGGCGGAATCCAAACAGGGGATGCGCACGCATCGATCGATCGTTTTCCGGTCCGGATGATTTGAAGGACTCGCCGCTGGATTGCTTGCCAATGTCGTGCAATAGCCCTCCCATACACAACTCGTTCAGCACGGTACCGTCATATCCCACGGAGTTCCCGAGTAGACCACAGTAGATCGCGGTCCTCAACGAATGTCGTGACAGGTCGATCCCCATATCAAGGGCTTGGATCACATCAGGGATTCGAACATCTAGAAATTCAATCGAGAGCACCAATCGCTCACTGATCTCTTTGGCTACATCAATCGTCGTGTCGATGCTGGATGAGGAAAAAGCGGATTGCCATTTAGCGACGAGGCATTCGAGCAACAGTGCGGTGCGAAGGCGAGAAGGGAGTCGTTCGTCGGTGAGCCACTTACTCGAGTGAGCTACCAGGTATTCGCGGTATTCGGCCAGGGAGGTTGCGTCGATGAAGACCTTGAGATTGGCATTCTCTCGCAGTTGATCATAGTCAGTCTCGTCCACCATCTTTTCACTGGACAGAAACTTGACCGGCCGCTCCCCTTCGCCGTTGGACAAATAGACATTGAACCCCATCAAGGATTGGGGCAGGATGGTGGCTGGATGGATTTCGTGGAGCGTTAGGCTGATCATCGCAACGATTCCAATGCACGGAAAACGGGTTTGCGAAAAGATAGGATGACCTGAAATGGAGTCAGTCTAATTCTGCCTTCATTTGGCGAGCTTACCCGATCCCGTCGGGAATCTGAATCGAATATAGGGATCGTGAGGATTGTGTGTTTGCGGGCTACCGCGCGAGGGGCTCGGATTCCAGTCCGATTCCTTCGATCGCGCGATAGCGGTGGTCGGTTTGGAGGTCGCGAAACTCTTCAACTTCACCGCTCGGCCATTGGATTCGGAGCAGGTTCACCAGGGTTTCGTCTCCCACTCCGACGTGGATGAGCCGTTCGTTGGAACCGAAGTATCCTTCGCCATCGTGCATCCCGGTTACCCAAGACTCGTCACCGCACTGGATGTGGACGATGGCTCCGATAGATTCCCGTTCGCTTTTGGTCCCAATCAACTCGAGTTGAACGAAGTGGTTAGGGGAGTTCGTTTGATTTTCCAACAGAGCAGCCGGGTGATCGATATGGGTCGCCACCAAGTCGGGTTTGCCGTCGCGGTTATAGTCGAGCATCTGAAGACCGCGTCCTACATACTTTCCGTCGAAGTAAGGGCCTGGGGACGGATCTCGCAACCAACGAAACACGCCATTCTCGTTTCGAAGTATCTGTGTCGGCATCTGGAGGGGTATATTTTCAGCTCGCAAATCGTCGATGTGACCGTTGACGGCGACGAAATCAAGCCACCCATCGCTATCCAGGTCGACTAGTTGACAACCAAAGCTCAATTGGTCGATGGTTGCCGCGCCTAGCTTGCTCCGCCGCGTACCGTCGACGAAGACGCCAGGAAGAGTTTGCAAGTACAACGTGCTGACTTCGTTGTAGAAATTCGTCACGATCAGATCGAGGAGCCCATCTCGGTTTTGATCGCCGCAAGCGATACCCATACATGCCTGTGCGCGCCCGATACTGTCGACGGCGACACCCGCCGATGCGGCGACCTCAACCAACCGCAACTCCCCTGTAGAGGCATCGATCTGGCTCAGGAGCAGAGCATTGGGCGATACATCGTTCGCGAAGAAGACATCGTTGCCGTTTTTCTCATCCAAGTTCGTAACCAAGGTTCCCAGGGTATAGCCTCTTTGGATCGAATCGAGCAGTTCCTGGTCCGCAACGGCCCATGTCCAATCGCCACGGTTGAATAAGATGCGGTTTCTTCCTGGAGGAAACATTTTCGGATTGCAGGATCCGCGTTTCGAGTTTTTTGCCTCGCACCATCGAGTAATCGCTTCTTTGCCATGGATGTAAGAACTGGCGAGTAGGTCGGGTAGGCCGTCACCATTGATATCTGCAGCGTGGATCGAGGAATTCCAAAGAGATTGCTGATCTGATTGCGGTACAACCATGTACTGAAATGTTCCATCGCCGTTGTTGCGATAGATGCGGGATTCACCGAGGTTTGCGATCAGAATATCCGCAAAACCATCTTGATCTATGTCGCAAACCCCCATCCCTTGACCGTAGCCGCTATCTGCAAGCCCCGCGAGGTGCGAAGTCTCCTTGAACGCTACACCCGCAAGCGATCGATACAGAGTTTTCGGTTCGTACTTTGGATTGCTTTGGATCGGCGAGTCCCCAGCTTGTGAGAATGCGATATCCGGCCATCCGTCGCGGTCATAATCGATGATGGTCGCGCCTCCTCCGACCCCTTCGATCGTGTACCAACTTCGACCCGGTTTCGATCCGTTGTTGTAGGAGCCGTTGATGCCTAATCTCTGCGAGGTATCCTCCATGCGTATTGAACTGGCGGTCGCATTTTGGGGGAGCGAAGCGGTTGCTGATCCCAGCCTATCCTCGGATGAGAGTTTTGGTAACGGCCAATCCTCGACAGAAAGTCGCTCGAGGACTTTTGGACTTGACGCCCGGCCTTTACGAAGTGCCTGCTGCTGCCCTTTCAGTGATTCGGTCATCGGTGAGTGCCCCAGTGTCACGCTGGTGGCCGCCCATCCAAAAGAAGAGACTTCATCTCCTAGGCCTGAATAGAGATCGGAAATCACTGAGTAAAGCTTGGGCTCTCCATACTGATAGGAGATTTGCTGGGCGTAATCGTTGATACTCGTCAAGTCATTCGCGAACTTGCGGACGGTCTGAGCATCGTCGACGCGTTTGAGTTCGAGCAGGGCGTCCGCTAGGCCTTGATAGCTCGCCACGTGTCGTCGGTCGAGTCGAATGCATTCCGAGAATGCTCGAGCCGCTTCCGGGAAGCGGTTCGTTCGGAGCATCAATCCACCGAGTGCATACCAGTATTCAGGGTGTTTTTCCGCGCCTTGAGCAGGTGCCTGAAGCCATGCAACGAGGTCATCCCACCGCTCCAACTCCATCAAGCTCGTTGCAGTCCATACCCAAGGTTCCCGTATGTCGGGATATGAACGACTCAATTCGCGAAGCTCCTCAAGAAAAGTACCATAGGAATTCTTGAGAAGCCGAGAGCGAATCGTCGAGAATCGCACATAAGGATTCTCCGGATATCTCGCGGCAAATGGGGCGAAAGCTGCTTCGTCCCCAAAATAGTCTCGCAGATCAACGGTGGCCATCAGCTCGTTCGAGGTAAAGTCGCCGAGTCGAATGAGTCGATCGAGAAAGCGGGCTGCTTCCCATCGACGCCCCTGGGCGTTGTAGATGCGTGCAAGAAGTCGAATCGCGGGAACAGCATTTGGATACTCCTTAATGACGGTTAGCAGTTTTGTCTCAGCCTCGGGCAACTCTCCTTCACTCACCAGCCACTCAGCCGCTTGCCCAGTTGCCGGCCCCCACTGCGGACTGTCTCGCGGAATCTTTTCCAGTTGCTTGATCGCTCCGGGAATATCCTTGCGGGCTGCCAACACTCGAGCCGTGAGAAACATCAATTCAGCATCATTCGGACGCGTTACGATGAGTTGCTTGACCAATCGCCACGATTCCTCGACATGACCATCGTCGAGTTCCTTCACGGCTAGTTGGAACCGTTCTTGGAATGTGGAATCCGCATCGCTTGCAAGCGGCTTGGCCTCAGTGCTGGCGTCACTTTCCTTAGCAGAGGTGGCTTGGTTTGTTGTTCCGTCGGAACCGGAGTTTGTTGCGGATTCCTTCGACTGGCATCCAACCAATACGAACAGCATCCACATGGAACCCAAGAAGGCCCGGGTGAAATGATAGTACCATCGCGAACTGTACGGATGGATTAGCAGCATGATCAAAGCGAAGGGTCTGAAATGGAGTGCGGGCTGAGCGCATGACCGCGCTGAAGCCGAAAAGGAGCGAGATCCATGCTAGTGGGTTCTCCCATCATGACCTGTCGCATCAAGACGGCAGTCGCCGTGGACCAATGGAGCCCATGCCGAAAATGCCCAGATGCAATATAAGCGTTTTCCCAAGGAGGAAGAATGCCCAAGTAGGGAAAGGAGTCAAACGAGCCGGGGCGGAGCCCCGCCCACTGGCTGGCGATCGGGGCCTTAGAAAGCTCGGGCCAAATCTGTTCAGCCCACGATTTCAAGTCGGAGATCACCTCCGGAGTTGTCTCGCACTCGAAACCGACTTCCTCTTCGCAGGAACCGGCCAACACATGGCCGTCGTCGCGAGGGACAAGATATCGGTGCCCCTCGTTGAGAATCATGGTGAAAGGGGGAGCATCGCAACGATACAGAACCATCTGTCCTCGTACTGGAAGAATCCCTGTGTCTATCCTTAAATGACTCAAGAGCTTTCCTGACCATGCCCCGCTCGCGATGCAAAATCTGTCTCCGCGAACACTCGTGAGTGATGCGTTGGTCAAGTGATCTTCCTCGCATTGAATGCGCACGGACTCGATGCGATTGGCTGCTAGGTCGAAACCAAGTGCTTGCGTATGCTCATAGAAATCGACCGACAGCGAACGGCACGCAGCGATGAGCGCCGCAATATGCCTCGGATTGCGTATTCGACAGTCGTCAGGAACGAACCAAAACTCGACGTCCGGTTCACGGGCGACCAATGGAGCGAGCCCAAGTACTTTTCCTACCGCATGGCTCTTCGACCAAGGCTCGACCGCGATACCAAGCTCTGTCCACCAAAGTCGATTGGCCGCGAGCGTTGCTCGTTCCGCGGGGGTAGTGGCAATGTATAAGCCCCCGCTGCGTCGATATTCGGTATCGATTCCTGTGAGCTCACGCAATCGCAGCGCCCACTCGCCATGCAAACGATGAGATAAACTTCGGAGTTGCTCTAGCGGATCGGTCGGTTCCATCGTCGCGCCCGCAGGCAGGATACCCGCACCGGCCCACGATGCGGCTTTGCCCAGTTGAGACGCTTCCAAGACGGCAACTTTCCAACCGTGCGATGCGGTCTCGAACGCGATCGATAATCCGATGACCCCTCCACCACAAATCACCAAGTCATAATTGCGATTCATACCGACCCGCCTATTGATAGTCTTGCGGCGACCACCACATCAGCAATCGATAGGGCCAGGGATGGGACCAGGGGTTGGGCCAAGCAATGGTGGCTGAGAGCACGCTAAAGCCAATAGCTACCAACAGAAGGAAATGAACAGTCCGATGGCGTACCGACCACTGAACGGCAGGAACGCTCAGCCATAGCCAGCCCGGGATCAGCCAGAACATCCAACGAAATCCGCCACAAACACCCGCATAATTTCGATCGACTTGATCTCTCGAAGCATAGAAGACGATGCACGCGAGTGAGACTGCGATAATCGCGAGGGAGATACTGCGGTCGCTAAGCAGCCAGCCTCGCCATCGCGATAGTTCTTGGTCCTGCAGTCGGTCTTGTATCGATTTCTCGGAAGTTGACCGCTTCAAGGCGTTAGAGCCCGACATGGCCCAACACCCCGCCCCTGCCATCGCCCACAGCCAGAACGGTGTCAACGAAAGGATTCCATGATGTCCGATCGTGAACTGCAAGAGATAGTTCCATCGATTGGGTTCACCCCGGTCCACTCCTTTTTTATTCTCTGGCAACCAGTAGGACTTTGGATAATCATACCAATCATCCCATTGGTGGATTCGCCATATTCCATCCTTGTTGGTAAGCGCAACTCGATACTGAGTTGATTCATCGACGACTTGCAAAACCCCTTCGAGACGAGCCGGAATGATTTGCGCTGCGGCAGTGATCGGATGTTTCGTCACGTCGAGTGCTGCGACGACTTGTTCGAGCGCAGGAGGTGTGTCTTGGGCGAGGTCCCGCATCCGAGCAATTTCATTTCCTAGACCACGATGCGAATAGGGAGGTCTCCAATCGCCATGGGCCCAAAAGTTGGATGCCAAGAATGCGACGGCAATCATTGCTGAACCGATTCCAAACCCAACGAGCATCCGTTTGGGATCTGCCACGAACAAGATCGCTCCGAGCGCAACGGCCCAGGCTAATGCAGGCAACTCGCATGCCACGGTCATCGCAGCACTGATACCGATACTGAGCCAAACTCCCCAAGACGTTGAGTAACCTGCCCGAGCGTCGCGCAGCACCTGCCATGCCAGGGCGAGGCTGATAGAAAAAAAGATAGCACCATGCAAATGATTATTTAGCGTCGCAGCGAAGGTCGTCAGAAAGGTTCCCCATACTGCGATGTTGAGCATGTACCAACGCGCCAGCGCATCGGCCACATTCTTCTCCAGCCAACGATGCCACCATATCCACCACAGCACTAGGGGAACACCGTTGGCGAAGACCAGCACCCATCGTCCGATCAGGAAAGGTTCCTCGGTCAGCTTTTTGCCGGCGATCATCGTGATCGGCTTGCAGATCGCCGCATAGAGCAGGGTTAACAAGGGCGGCTTACTCGAATAGCTATGCTCTCGACCGTCTGGTCCGAGATGCTTGACCATGTCGATCGTATTCCAGATCTTTGATTTCCCTTTGCTGTCGAGCAGTTCGATGTATTTGTCGATCTCCCAGGCTCCGTCCTCTGTCAATGCGGCAATCGCGCACCAGCGCGATCGATCATTAGCGCTCAGAAACGGCAATTCGCCGTGGGGTGCGGTGATCCCGAGAATTCGCGACAACTGAATGACCGCCGCCAAACCAATAATGAACCAAGCGAGTCGCGAGTAACTCAATACGGAATCGGTCCCCGAAGATGGATTCATACTCGAGATTCCTTTTGCGCGTCTAAGTCCGAGGTTCCAGCACGCTCCGCAATGGAATATGGGGCACGACGGAATGTTGAATTGGCGACCACCAATTCGGCCAACAAGCCTACTCCGATCAACTGCAATCCCGCCAGGATCAAGAGCATCGCGATGTAGAACGCTGCTCGCTCATGCAAATGCAAAGGAGACTCGTAGTTCCATAGACGCGTCCAAACCCATGCCAGACACAAACCGATGAGGACGAGGGTCCCGACGATGCATGAGAGACTGCCGAGGCCGCCGAGTAGATGTTGCGGTCGATAGCGAAAGCGAGTCAAGAACACAACCGTCAGCAAATCCATCAATCCTTTCGGAATCCGGGACCAACCGTACTTGGAAACCCCATGCCGACGAGGATGATGCTCCACGGAAATCTCGGAAACGCGAAAACCGCGGGCTGCGGCAAGTACCGGAATGAATCGATGCATCTCGCCGAACAGATCGATCTCGCTGAGAACCTCGCGGCGATAAGCCTTGAATCCACAGTTGAAGTCGTGCAGTTCAAGTCTTGAGAAGTAACGCAGGGTCGCGTTGAAAACCAGCGAGGGCCAACGCTTGTGCCATGGATCGTACCGCGTCTGCTTCCATCCGCTGACAACGTCGTAGCCTTCTTCAAGCTTGGCAATCATGCGAGGAATCTCTTTCGGATCGTCTTGGAGATCGGCATCCATCGTGATCACGATATCTCCGCGACATTCGGCGAACGCGGCCGAAAGTGCTGCCGCCTTGCCAAAGTTTCTCCGAAACCGAATACCGCGGACTTGCGGCGTAGCGGCCTGCAAGGCCTGCACAACTTGCCACGTGCCATCGGTGGAACCATCGTCAACCAGCAGGATCTCTAGGTCTTGATTCGCAAGGGTCGCGGTGGCCGCAATCACTTGACGCACCAACTCCCGGAGCGTTTCTTGTTCGTTCAGGATGGGAACGACGATCGAAAGCATTGGCGGATCATTTTAAGGCTTGAGTCGAAACGGAGTCGCGAGAATCGCTTCGCGCATCGCAACGTAAACAATGATACCCGCCAGGATACCAAACAAGTCCGCGGAGAAGTCAGCCCAGTCGGCGATCCTGCCGACTGGAATTTGAGTCAATTCGTCGATCCCAGCATAAGCGACTCCGATGCCTGTCGCGATCAAGACATTTTGACTTTTTCGTTTCGGGTGGGTCGGCACAGCCCAGGCCAGCAAAAAGGCTAAGACTGCGAAAGCTACTACGTGTAGCGATTTGTCGCTCCACTTGGTTGTCAACTGGACTGCACGAGCCACCGTTGCAGGCACATGGGTGGAAACCGCCAGGAGTGTCCAGTAGCTTGCTAAGCAAAGGATCGCGATCCGAACACCGTAGATATTGGCTCGCAAACGATCAGTCCCACCACCACTGGCCGTCAGCCAAATCGGCCGGAGCACCCATGCTCTGGCTCTTTCCGTCGATCGTACGGTCTACGCCAACGTTCTCAGTCGAAACCAGCTTGCGTGCCGCAATGTGAACGCCACCTCCGATCGGTGTGACCAACTGGCCATCTTTCCAAATCGCATTCACGGCGGACTCGACTTGCGTGATGGTCGGGTTGCCTAAGACCTGAAATTTCGTCTCATCACCGAAAACACCCAGATCCCAGCCGGCTTTTTCGTACAGGTTGCGATCTTGGATGAAGGCCGCCGCGACTGACATATCGAACAGGTTTCGCAGTTCTCCAAAGACCGGGATGAGTTCCCCGAGCTGGTCAAACTTTTGAGTGAACTCCTGCGTGAACCCACGGCTAGCTGGATCACCGCTGTTACCGCTTCGAGTCCGCTCGCCATTCTTGGAGACCATTTCTTTCTCACCGGTTAGCTTGACTCCCTGCC
>CAYXFO010000037.1:0-18374 GCA_964464255.1 uncultured Pirellula sp. | reverse complement strand
GTTGGTGTGCATCGCTGATCGTGTCTCGCCAGATCTCCGATTGCTTTTGAACGAGCTGCTGCATCGACTCGAGCATACTTGCCGTAACGGTTCGCAACGATTGTTCGATACCGGTCATATCCCAGGGAGCTTCCGGTAACGACAAGCATTCATGCATCGAATCGGCTACCGATGAGTCGATTCGAGCCAGCAATCG
Source organism: uncultured Pirellula sp. (assembly GCA_964464255.1). Lineage (GTDB taxonomy): Bacteria > Planctomycetota > Planctomycetia > Pirellulales > Pirellulaceae > JBKCUI01. Next base: position 18,178 of record CAYXFO010000037.1, on the reverse strand, counting down.
CATTTCGGTGCGTTGTACAGCGAATTGAACGAACATCGCAATCATTGTCAGAATCAGACCGACAGCGGTGGTATCGAACGCAACATATAACCCACCGGTCAGGCTGTTCATCGCTTCTTGTGAACCACTCGCCAGCGCCTGGGCGTCCATGTGACCCAGGGTGTCGGAAATACCTAGAACTGTTCCAAGAAACCCTAGCATCGGCATCGCCCAGCAGATGATTCGAATCATCGCATGGCTTGCATGCTGCGAATCACTGTCGCGATCGGCCAAATCGCGCAGGTCTTCATCCATTTGCTTGCTGTTGCGTCGCTTAACCTGCCGCGACAAAAACTCGGTTACACGCTGACCATGCCAACTTCGAAGCAAATTCGATCTCTGAGATCGCCAAAGTGTATCAAGCCACCGACTCAACCCGGCAGAATCGCTGCGGGTTGCAGTTTCGAGGTCATGACGAGCATCCACGAGACATCGCAGAACCTCTGCACCCTCGTTGGTCGCACGAGCTTGCATGAAAGCCATCCAGGACTTGTATGCTAAAGCCACACTCGCAATGCAAAACAGCCACACCGATGCTACAGCCACCCAGTGACAAAGGGCGTAGCGAATCAAAATCGGGTTCGGGAAAATCGGAGTGAGAATCGATCCGTAGAAAAGACCGCACAGCACACTCCCCAAGACCGCTACTTGAAACAGCGGTACCTGAAAAGCCGAATCCATACGTTTGCGTTGAAACATCCTGGGCATTCCTTGCCGTGTAATGATTGGCTAACTGTAAGTAGTATCGTCCGAACAAACAGTTCCGCTGTGGTTTGTACCAATTGTTTCCCGCCAATCGCAAGTCAGTTTGCTCAATATGCTTGCATTGGGTAAGGGTGCATTCCATGTGACCAGCCAAGCTCGGGAGGCTAGGCAAAAACAGGCTTGGAAAGCGGGGAGGTTTCGGTCGAGACTAACGGGGCCGATTGATCGATGCATGACGCGATGGCACTCGTCCGATACACAACAGACCGATTCACGTTCATACCCCAGGGGGAGGAGACTGTCTCAAGGCGGTTGGCCGTTAGGTGCGATGCGGTCAAACGCCTTGGGATAGTCCCCTAAATCTGCGATGCTTGCAAAGCTTCTCTGTGTGCTTTGCTATCAAACGGTTCGCCACCGTAGCCGTGTTACAGTTCTTCGATGCTCTGAGCGATCCGATCGACGATTTCGTCGGTGGTTTTCGGATTGAAAAGGACCGCCTTCCAGGCAGGGATTTCGATCCCGTGGGGACAGTAGCCGCAGTTGGTGGTGAAGCCCAGGCGCGCGTCGATCGCCGGGTCCATGGTTTTGAGTCGCTTGTCAAAGAGATGCCGGATTTCACGGGCATACCGTTGCCGTTGGTCAAGGTTCAGCTCATTGCGAACCATGCGTTGGTAGATTTCTTCGGCGTTGCGTCCCTTGGGCAACACCCACCAATTGACGCTTGGTCCGTGGGTTCCAGCGTTCAATACTTTGCAGTATTCGAGGTGTGCGAGGCGGTCTTTCAGTCGCTGTGCCAGTTCGAGAGAGCGGGCGATGAGCATCTGCCATCCGGTCAGGCCGATACCGTTTAAGGATGCGATCGCAACGTAGGGACCGATCGCTGGTCGTGAGCATTCAAGCGTGAAGAGTGCGGGATCGCGGCGGGCATCGGCATCGGAGAAGTAAGGGGTATCATGTACGGAACGCACGAGATACTTCAAGTCGTCCCGACGATTGACGATGAATGCGCTGGAGGGGTAATGCCCACGCCCCATTTTGTGAAAATCGATGGTAACACTGTCTGCAAATTGCAACCCGACATTTTTGCGCTGTGCATGTAGGACCAATTCCTGAAGACGAGGTTCCAGTTTCAATGGGTTGGTGTTGAGGTTGTAGTCGGTCAACATACACATGGCCCACCCGACTGCCGCATCGACGTGGATCTGCGGCATAGGGACACTGTATTCTCCGCATTTGCGTTCTATGCATTCGCGAATCGCGCGTACATCGTCGATGCCGAAGCCATCGGTTGTTCCGAACGTCGCACATACATAAGCAATCTTTACCTTGTCGCGTAACAGTTCGTCTACTTTTTGCTCGAGAAGATCGATGCGCATGCTCAATTTGTCATCGGTCGGGATCGAGATGAGATTATTGGTTCCGATACCGAGCCAACCGGCAACGGTCATATTCGAATAATGGCCGGCTTCGGAGCAAATCCCGACGATGCGATGTCCTCCGAGTCCCGCTTGCATGGCACCCGGAAGGACTCGCTCGAGTCCGATTTTTCCGCCATACAGATTCGATATGGTCCCCCCGATCGTGAATACACCCCATGGATCTTGCGTGTGGTAGAAAATCAAGTTCGCGAGGGTTGTGATCGCTTTGACCTCTAGTTCATTGGATCGTTGGCTATATCGGTCGGTGCAAAGATTTGGGTTTTTTAGCAGGCACGCGATCGCGCCGATCAGGGAGGCTTGGTTGGCAGGTCCTCGCACGTTTTCGAGGTGAAGCGGGTTGTTCCAGCTATCGGTTCCCCAGAAGTACGGAAAGATCGCATCGCGAGCGTCTTTGAGGTTGCCGGGCAGGACATGGATTTCGGGATTCGCGCGAGCCGTTTCATAGTTTTGGCTCATGATCTGGGCGGGTGTGAGAGACTTCTCTGCGGCTACAGCCGCCAAGAGTTCTGAAAAAATCTGAGTGATATCACCCTGTCTCCATTCGAAGAAGGTTTCGACGACTTCCTGATATTTTTGACGATCCATGAGTCTTTCCGCTTTACCTTTGTTTTCCTTGCCCGCTTCGATAAGCGTGTCGTTGCTGTTCGATGGCCTCCAGGGTGATGTCAAAATCACTACCGGTCAATGAGTATGCTGCTTGGAGCAGAAGTACTCGAAAGAGCGGTTGCTCAAAATCGCTTCGGTGGCCTAGGGAAGTATAGAACGATTTCCCAGAGTCGACGCGTACGAAGGTCCAAGCGATCGGTTGGCTGGCTTGCTGGGGGATGGTCCCCTCCCAGAGAACACGCGTGGCTGGGTGCAATGGCAAGACTCTATAAAGGGAGCCTTGACTCTCCAGAAGTGCGTTTCCGTTTACGCGGTGTGCAGCGATCGCGCTTGCGAATCCCGGCAGGACACTTTCGTCCACGCTTTCCACCTGCGCGATGACGTCGTCGCGATGGTGACCGTTGTAGTTGCCACCGAACACTTGGGCATCGAACTCGGGCCATTGCTCCAACCCGGGAGACGGTGCATTCTCGCGAAGACTAAACGCATGGCTCGAGGTCCGGATCCCCAGAACCGCTCCTCCTCGAGCGATGTACGACCGGATCATGCGCATCGTATCGGGCTTTAGGGGGCGGCGCCGGACGCTCAGCAACAACCCGTCTGCGTTTGCCAATGCTTCCATGCCTGGGAATCGACCAGGCTCACTAGGATCCTCAAAGACGAATCGCACTTCGCAATCTCTCGCCAGGTGCATGCGGGCCCATTCGGTGAGCGTTTCCTCCGTCCGGTATTCGTCCTCGGAGATCATGATGACCCAGCGCGGGCGACGATCCGAGTGGAAGCGAAACGGCACTCCTCCAAGAACCTGATCGCTTGTGATGGTTTGGCAGACACTCCGTTCGATGTGGTCGATGACTAGATCGGTTCCCGAAAAGTGACTGACGTAGGGCCAGCACTTGGGGTTGTACATCGTATCGGTCAAATCGCGAACCAATACAGCATGGAAACCATGCGTGGTCAGTTGCCGCAGACCGAAGGGTCTTCCAAGGATGCACATATTAGTATGCACCCCACACAGTAGTACGTGCTCGATACCACGCTGTTTCAAGATATGCCAAATCTCGGTCCCCGAGTCGCTGATGTAGTCCCGTTCGTTATCGATTCGGATCGCAGGCGTTTGCTGTAACCACGGAAGCTTAGGATCCCTACCCATCGAAGCGAGGGTTGCTTGCCACTGCTCATGCTCCATGCGTTCATCGTCTTCACCCCCATCGGACTGATCGACGGGATAGGGGAAGCCGGACTCGCTCTCGATAGCATTGCACCATGACCGAATCGTATCGGGAGCTTGGGTGGGGTGCATCGTTTCCTTGGACCTGGCTCGGCAAAGATGTTTTTCATAATGCGGCATGCAATCGCTCGGAGCGTGAATAATGGTCGCTCCTTGCTCCCGCATACGAGTGACGAACGCATCGATTCTCGGGGCGAGTTCCCCGACTCGCCGCACAGCATTGAGGCAATGATGGGAATCCCATACATCGCAGATGATCACGGCTACGCGATCCGCAGGCCATATCTGCGATTCGACAACTGGCAGATACCGATCCGTACTGGTGCTCTGTGGAATCTGCCGTCGAAGTTGCACAGAGATAGTCGGCGACGGATCAACGGCTACCGCGGACGCGACGACAATCGTCGTTGTGCAAAGACAAACGAAAGTTCTGACACAGGCACGGTCTGCGAATCGCGCACCATTCCAACGTAAAAAGCGGGACAGGATTTGCATCGCGGGAAGGGTAGTGACGGGGTACGGATACATTGCGGTTCTCGGTTTTCCAAATTAAACTGCCGTCCCGCACGGGTTGCGTGCTCGTTCCGAATCCGAAGTATACGCAAAAGAGTCGACCATGATGCCACTGCCACATCAAGAATGCCGTTGGGGTATCCTATCCACTGCGGGTATTGCCCGCAAAAACTGGCGAGCGATCGCTAAATCGCACATCGGCAGGGTCGCCGCAGTCGCTAGTCGCGATGCCGTAGCGGCCGAGACATTCATCCGCGAGTGCCAGGCGAGTTGTCCCCAAAAATCCACTCCCAGCGCGATTGGCAGCTACCTCGGGTTGCTCGAGGATCCTGGGATCGACGCTGTCTACATTCCGTTGCCCACCGCGATTCGCAAAGAGTGGATCATCAAAGCGGCTCAGCATGGCAAGCATGTCCTCGCCGAAAAACCATCGGCCCTAAACGGGGATGAACTCCAAGAGGTCCTTGACGCATGCCAAAAGCATCAAGTGCAGTACATGGATGGTGTCATGTTCATGCACAGTGCCAGACTTCCGAGGATTCGCGAAGTTCTCGATGATCACGAACGGATCGGAAACATTCGCCGCATCGCTTCCCATTTTTCGTTTTGCGGCGATGACGAATTCCGAAGCAGCAACATTCGATCCAATTCAATGTACGAACCGCACGGCTGCTTGGGGGACCTCGGCTGGTACAACATTCGATTCATTCTTTGGGCCAACCAATGGCGCATGCCGACCAAAGTTACCGCGACTTGTCTGGCGACGATCCAAGGCAAAGGAAGCCCCAAGCCTGTGCCGTCGGAGTTCTCAGCAGAACTTTGGTTCGATCATGGAGTCACAGCCAGTTTCTACTGCTCATTCATCACGGTGAACCAACAGTGGTCGCATGTCAGTGGCGATCGAGGAAGCCTGGTTGTGGATGACTTCGTATTGCCGTTTTATGGCTCCGAGGTCGGATTCGAAGTGTCTCGTCCTCAATTAACGATCGATGGATGCGACTATCACATGCATCGGCGCAGCGATCGCGTATCGGTATCCGAATACGCAGCCGGTTTTTCCACAGCGCAGGAGGTGAATATGTTCGACACCTTCCACGATACTCTCCGATCCCCGCATCCTGATCCGAAGTGGGGCGAAATGACCATGGCAACGCAGCGTGTGATCGACGCTGCGTTTCATGCGGCAGGACTGAGCATTTGAAGCCCGGGCAACAAACGGACTATCACCCGACGAAATCTCTATCGACTGCGCTATGAACCAGTGTTACTCATGCGCAAAGTAATCGATCACCTGCACTTTATCCAGGTGCGGTTTGAGAACGTCGACGAACGCCTTGTGTGCAGGATGTGGTAAGTATGCAGCTCGCCCCGCTTCGTCCTTGAATGTGATCAAAAAGCAGTGGGTGAACCCGTTGGCCAATCCTTCGGGACTGTTGTCGGTCCCATATTCGAAGGAGCTGATTTCAGGGATTTTTCCCTTCAAAGCTCGGAAGGCATCGACCACTTTTTGGATATCCGCATCAGCGGTGCCGTCCTTGAACTTGAACATGACCACATGCCTCAAAACTCGCATCGATTCATCCTTTGCATTGCCGCTCGCGGACATCGCTCCCTGGTACATTACACCAAACACAACCAAGCAAAGTGCGGCCGACATGACGCAGGCCGACCGCCAGAGAGTTCCTGGGCTTGTCGCCGAAATGTTTCGTGTCATCATCTTTCCTTCTTCAGAAGTTTCTTTGATTTCCAACGCGAGCTGTGGAGCGAAACTCGTCAGGTCGCGACAGCTGTCGATTATATTGTTTTTTCATCCCTTTGCTTGACTGGTGCCCCGGTAGACAGGATCGTTTTTATCATGCGGATGATTTGGTTCGCTATCTCAGCACTCCTTTTCCACAGTGCACTTGTCTGTTCACCTCTGACGGCACAACAAGGGGATACATACGGATATCCCTACGCACCGGAAAAGCCACTTGCCGGGGGGTTGCAATTGGTGGGCTCAACCCTGATGCAACCGCTGGCTTCACTCTGGGTCGAAGACTTTCGAGATACGCACCCCGAGATGCAAGCGATGATCGATTGCAAGGGTTCCGAGTCGTCGTTCCCGTTATTCAACTCGGACAAACCGACGATCGGCATGTTCAGCCGAGCGATCAGCGACGACGAGTTGAAGACAGCCTCCGCGAAGCAAAATGTATCGCTTCATGCCACGAGCGTTGCATATGACGTTCTCGCAGTCATCGTTCATCCGGGAAATCCGATCGACATGCTTCGCTGGGATGCCGTGCGATCCTCTTTGTGGACCGGCAGAGGTGAAAAGCCAATCGGGAAATGGTGCGACCTAGGGGTCGACAAGCCGCTCGGCGATGCGTCTATCCTGTTGCAGTTGCCGACCGCAGAGCATGGCCTGCGGACCTTAGCCGAGCGGTTCCTCGTCGCAGACCTCAAGCCGGAACAGTATCAAGCAAACGAAGTAGCGAACCCTGCGGACATCGGTGATGCGGTACTGAAAAACCCGAATGCCATGTCATTAATCAGTGCAACACGCGCTCGCGGTCAAAAAGTGAAGGTTCTTCCAATTCAGATCAACGGCAGTCGCGTGGTGTCTCCATTCGATGAAGACAGCGCAACTGAGGGTTACCCACTCGTGCGGGAACTGACCCTGGTTTTTCCGTTAGAAGCGAACGGCCAACGTCATCGATTGATTGATGAATTTTTGAGTTTTGTTCTGAGTATTAGGGGACAGCGAATTGTGCAGCAAGATGGATTCCTACCGCTCGGGGCATCGGTTTTGGATAAGCAGCGAGAACGACTCGGATGGGAGGTTGTGAAATGAGCAGAGGAATGACAAGCCGTTTTCAAAGTGAGCGAAATTTCTCAGAAGCGAGTTGGAAACCCAAATCAATGTGTCGCAAACCCTTCTTCGTTCTTACTCTCTCAGCAATATTCGGAGTGGTTCTCCCCTTGGCGGCAAACGGTCAAGAGATTCGCGACCGAGATGCAGGCTCGGATGCGGTAGGACAAGCCCAAGGTCGTTACTACCAGCCCGGACAACCTGCATCATCGCAATTTCGATTGGGTGTTCAGATTCGGAATACGAACACGGGTGTAGTCATCACCCGGGTTGTTCCTGGTTCCATCGCTCAGCAAATCGGCCTCGAGGCCAACGATACTATCATCGCTGTTAGCGGTTACCAAGTTGGGGTCGTCGAGGGCCGAACCTATGATGTCGGTGAGGAATTGGTGCGCCGCATGTCGAGACAAGGGACCGCGACACTGCTGGTGCTGAATCATCGCAACGGTCAAATGGTTAATATTCCAGTTCCGTCGGAGCCGTTGCCAGCGGCGACTGTTCTCGGGACCGTGAACACCAACGACCGCACAAATGCCTACCCAAGCATGACGCTCGAAGTGCGTTTGGTCGATATCACGCACCCTCAGTGGCGCGATGTTGTTATTGCGGAAACGCAGACGGTTGTCACCGGTAGATGGCCGCTAGGGTTCCGGCTCGATTACGATCCCGCAGCGATACGGCCTAACCATCGTTATGCGGTCGAAGCCCAAATCAGTTTGCGCGGCCAAACGGTCCAACGAACGCTTGCTCCGGTAGCGGTGAATCTGTCTGTGCCATCGCCGCGCGTTGACTTGACGCTCACATCGTCCTCACAACCCAACGTATATCCGAGCCCAGGAATAAGCACGTTGTCTCCGATCGATCAAGTGGATAGCTGGTACGTGGAATTGTTAGGCAGAAAGTTGACCGATCGTGAGAGTACGGTCTGGCAACGGGAACTGTCGCGTGGAAAGCCGCCTCAGGAGATACTTGCGACGATTCTCGGCAGCTCGGAATACTCGGATCGGTTTCGCGGAGATCAGCGAGCGTACATCACTGCCGTCTTCCAGTATCTCAATAGCCGAAGTCCATCCCTGCAGGAATTGACTCGATGGCAAGCGCGACTAGTACAGTTGCGTGATGTCCGTTTGACATTGGTCCAGGAAATGCTTCGAGAGAGTGTAAAACGCTAGGATCCTCGCGAGCGTGGGAAGCAGCATTGGATGAAAAAACCTTGGCACGACAAGCTAACCATTCTCTCCGGGGCCAGTTCTGGTTTTGGGCTGCATCTCGCATTGGCATTAGCGCAACAAGGCGCGAGGCTGGTTCTCATCGGACGGGATCGCGGACGGCTTGAAAGGAGTTGCGAGTTGGTTCTCAGTGCGGGTGCCGCAGAAGCGATCGCGTTCTCTATGGATATCACCGACGAGGAATCTTGGAATGGGAATCTGGGGGACACCGCAGGTTTGCGAACCTTCGTCGAAAATCATGCGATCGACTTGCTGGTCAATATCGTCGGACGCTCGGATCGAGGACTGCTGGAAACGATGAAAGACTCGGATCTGCTCGGGCAGTTTCAGGTCAATGTTTTGTCTACATTTAGAATGACTCAGGTCTGTTTGCCCGGTTTGAAGCGAGCCAGGGGCACGGTCGTGGATATCGCGTCTTTGGCCGGGATACTCGCCGGGCCTGGTATGGGGGCTTATTCGCTATCGAAACACGCGCTGGTAGGGATGCATCGCCAGTGGCGCATGGAGCTGCACGAAAGCAACGTCCACTTCATGCTCGTGTGTCCCGGGCCAATCGAGCGAGATGATGGCGGAGATCGCTATAGCCAACTGGTCGAAGCGAGAAACCTGGATAGCAAAATGTCGAAGCCAGGTGGTGGCGTTCGACTGAACCGGTTGGATCCAGAACGGCTCGCGAAAAAGGTTGTCGATGCCGCCGCTCAACGCAAAGTGGAGTTGGTTATCCCGTCAAAAGCTCGATGGCTGGTGGCATTGATGTCGCTCTGCCCAAGCTGGGGAATGCGGATTCTGCGCAACCGCTTCAGGTAGAGGCTCGTGACAGCTCATCGTGTGATTCCGTCAGACCCCTTGGTCAGAATCTTGTCCCGATCCTGAGGGTGATCATTCCGATCCTACTTGTTTATCGCACAGCGAGATCGGAAATCGGACCGAGAGAATGAACGGCTGTTCCCCTTCGGTCCAATGACCATACGTTGTCGTCACAATCGTGCCATCGGGAAGTAGTTCGACTCCCGGATAAGCGCAATCGGCACCTTTGTAGTTCTTTTTGAGGCGGATGCGGTATTGTCCAGGTAGGCCTTGAACCAGGTCATTGTAGGTCCCAACCCACGCTACCCAATCTCCCTTGGTCTTGGAGCTATTCCCCGACCGAGGAACATCGCGAAACGAGATAAAGAGCCGGCCATCGGGAAGATACTTGGCAACATGGCGATCTCCCGAGAGCGTATCAGGCAATTCACTAGGTTCCGTCCACGTGTCCCCGTCATTGGAACTGAACATGATATGGGAGTTTTTCACTCGGCGATTTTCTCGAAGTAGCATCGCAAGTTGTCGTTTATCTGGAGAGAACACGGAACCGGGCTCACACAGGTGAACGTCCTTGGAGGTCTGTAACGTAGTGGGGATTGACCATGTCAACCCGCCATCGTCGGACCGCGATGAGTAGAGAGTAAACCGGCCTTTTTCCGAAGATGGTTCGCGCTGAAAAAATCGTCCGTCATCGTGGAACAACGCTCGGTAGGAACCGGGAGAAGATAGGATGGGGATGACGGAACCCATGGTGACAATGCCACCCCAATCGCCGACCGGCGTTAACTCCGACCAAGTGACACCGTCGTTGGTGCTAGTGGCCATGCGTACTGGATACAGACCGCTGAAGAGAATGAGTCTCTTGGTACCCTGGGAATCAATCACACGGTGAATGGTGGGCGTTTCTTTGGATGTCTCCCAAGACTTCGGAGTGGGTAGTCGCTCGGACCAAGTCTTTCCGCCATCGGTGCTTCGCTTGTAGTAGATTGGCCCTTTGCCGTGACCACCCGGATAAACGCAAAGAATCGTTTTGCCGTCTTCTAATAGAACGGTCGTTGGATGGCCCAGATATTTTCCTGGTTCGCGATCCACGACGACCTGCAGGTCCGATGCATCATTCAGATCGATTAATGGAAACTCCTGGGATAATGCGGGGTTGTTAGAAAAAATCCAAAGGGCAAGTGCAACTAGCATTGGTATGGAACGGCGATGGGTGGATATCTGTTTTGTTTGGTGCATGATGTTCTCCGTGAAGTTGTCACAGCATCCGCTTGGCTGCTTCGACCATGTACATGGTGCCGCAACCGGGGCAGAGTAGATACCAATCATAGCAATATGCTTGGCCAGGTTTTGGGGCTTTCTTTTTCGTCTCTTTTTTGATCAAGGGCGTTTGGCATTTCCTGCATGCGCCACCCTCTTGAACGACAGCGGAATCGGAATTTTCCGAGGGCAGTGATGCCTTCTGGGACGAATCCGATTTCGTGGCAAGGACGTTTGCGGCATCTTCTTCATAACCTGTGTCGGGTGGCAGGCCATATTGCTGGGCGGCTTGGACAGCAAGTTCATCGCAACGTTCGTTTTCTTGAACTCCCGCGTGTCCTTTTACCCACTTGAACTCGACAGTGTGCCTTTCGAAGGCTTCGAGGAATCGCTTCCAAAGATCGACATTTTTTGCTCGTTCACCGGGCGCTCGAAACCAGTTGTTGCGACTCCATTTCATCACGGATCCGCGAGAAACAGAATCCACGACGTACTTCGAGTCACTAAAGAGTGTTACATTGCACGGGCGTTTTAGACTTTCCAGGGCAACGATAACCGCCATCAATTCCATGCGATTGTTGGTGGTCTTGCGAAATCCGCCCGACAATTCCTTGCGGTGCTTCCCTGACATCAGCACGACGCCGTAGCCTCCTGGTCCGGGGTTGGGCTCCGCCGCTCCATCTGTGTAGATAGTCACCCGCTCTCTTTTCGATTCGTCGCGATTAACTGAATTCACTTCGGTGCATCTATTTGTTAATTCGGTGTGTGATCACGCGGCATTGAAAAGAGTTCTGAGTCCTTGCGTGCTCGCTGACAGTATAACGGAATCTCAGAGCGTGTCTGATCCCGCGTGATAGGTACTCAGTCGCCCATGTTCTGGCTGATGAGGGGTTGGATCCGGCGGACTTAAGGGGGATTCCTAAACGATTTGGTGCCGGTTGTAGCGATTGCATCGGCGACAAAAACAGGCTTAATTCTGAAACAGGCTCAAGTCTTCCGGTTGCCAAGGCCCTTTTTGAACTAATTTTTCACGTGCATAGTCCTTCGCCCTAGTTCTGCCTCCTCGGGATTGTCAGGTTGATGATGAAACGTCGAAATCGAATTGCAGTCAAGCGTGATTCGGAGAATAAACGACAAACGAGGCCGCTACAAGTCGAGCAGTTGGAAGCTCGACTGATGAACGCAATCGATACGATCGAGTTGGGGCTTGAAGCGTTTAGCTCGTCGCATCTACAGAGTCAATTCAACAAGGAAATCGCTGGAGAATTTGGTTTTGGTAGTCCATGGGCGAGAGGGCTAAGCAATCAAGCGCCGGTAATTGTCGGCTCAATGTCATTCTCTACCGGATCGATTGCTACAGGTAACTCGGTTCGAGTCTCTGTTCGCGCATCCGACAGTTCGGGTGAACAAGGATTGACATACCGATGGTCCGTGGTGAGGGCTCCGAGTGGTTCTAATCCGATTTTCTCGGCCAACAATACGAACGCTGCGAAAAACATAACGCTGTCTTTTGATCGAGCAGGGGACTATGAGATCATGGCTACTGCGGTTGGACGAACCGGTCTGACTGCGTCGTCAACTTCTCGGCTCACGGTCAGGCCGACATTGACTTCGGTGAGAGTGGTCTCAGCCGATGGGAGAGTAGTCAATCCAAACCTTGCCTTCAATACAGCGACCATTGATCCTGCGTTTCGGGTACAAGGTCTCGATCAATTCGGTCAGGTGATGCAGCAAACGCCAACACCGCTTTGGACGATGCGCACTGGGCCTGCCAACGGCAGAATGACTGCGGTTTCACAGGGAGAATTCACTCGGTTCCAATTTAGTCATTTCGATCAATTCGGAATTCAAGCGACGGTGGGTGACAAATTCGTTCGCTTTACCGTGCAGAATGTTCGCGCCACCGCTCGTATGGATTTGCTCGATTCGTCCGGGGCTTTGATTCTCAATGGCACAACGGTATCCGTTTCGAGTGATCGGTCGATTGTGACGATGCGGGTTTTCGATCAGTCGGGAAATTTGCCGCCGCCGACCAATGTTTTATGGACAACGCAATCAGCCCCAACGGGTGGAACTGCACGAGTCACAATGAATGGTACGCAAGCCACCATCATCTTCAATCGAGTGGGTACGTACAATCTTTTGGCTCAAGCGAATGGTATGTCGAGGGTTGTTCGCTTTCAGGTCAATCCCGTACTGACTTCGCTCGCGTTGACACCGAACAACGCTTCTGTGCGAACTGGGCAAACGCGACAGTTCGCAGTCCAAAGCCTAGATCAGTTCGGTGCGGCGCTAGCAACATCGCCCGCGATTACATGGACTGCCAGTGGCGGCACAATATCCGCAGGTGGCCTATTCACAGCGGGACAAACCACAGGTCCTGGGTCAGTGACGGCGGCCAGCGGTGCAGTAAGGTCAACCGTTCAGTTAACTATCACAGCACCGACCACAACGACGACATTACGGCTTCGCGATGCCGCAGGAAATATTCTAAGCGATGTGAATCCGGTGACCGTAACCGGTACACAACTCCGAGTGGATCCTCGCATCGTCAACTCGACCGGCGGGATTGTGAACAGTGCACCAACCGTTGCGATGACGGTCACTTTGGCTCCGACGAATGGCAAGGCGACCTTTACCATGAGCGGGTCGACGGGAAATGTTGTCTTTACGCGGGCAGGGAGCTACGACTTGAACTTCTCGAGCGGCGGTATGACGCGAAGGCTTCGGGTCACGGTGAGCGCTACCTTAACGTCATTGCAAGTCAGTCCGTCATCGGTCTCGGTCCAAGCGGGCCAAACCCGGCAATTTACCGCTGCGGGTTTCGATCAGTTCGGTCAAGCCCTTGCGACCGCTCCGAAGATCGCCTGGACTGCGACGGGAGGAACGGTGTCATCGAGTGGTTTGTTTACTGCGGGGCAAACCGCGGGTGCCGGTTCCGTGAGAGCGACCAGTGGTTCGGTATCATCGACGATGCAACTTACGGTTACTGCACCACCGACTGCAACGAACAGTCTGCAACTTCGCGATGCGTCGGGAAACATCCTCAGTGACGTGAATCCGGTTACGGTTACAGGCACTCAGCTTCGGGTAGATCCGCGTATCGTCAATTCGACAGGCGGAATCGTCAACAGCGCGCCGACCGTGACGATGTCGACTACTTCGGCACCATCGAGCGGTGTGGCGACATTCTCAATGAGCGGGTCGACGGGTAATGTTGTTTTCACGCGGGCAGGAAGCTACGACTTAAACTTCTCGAGCGGCGGTATGACACGCAGGCTTCGCGTTACCGTCAACGCAACTTTGACAAGTCTTCAGGTTACTCCTGGAACAGCTTCTGTGCAGACGGGACAAACGAGGCAGTTCGCAGTTGCAGGGCTCGACCAGTTCGGGCAAAAGATGGCGAGTTCTCCTACCGTTACTTGGTCTGCCACCGGCGGTACTGTCTCCTCGAGTGGTTTGTTCACAGCCGGTACCACTGTCGGATCGGGGAGTGTACGAGCGACCGCTGGCGCGATTTCAGCGACATCTGCACTTACTGTGACAGCGGCGCCGTTGGTGCCTTTCCAGAACGCTGCGTTATCGCAACTTGTGCAAACCTATTACGTCGATCAGATGCTCAGTCGCACGGAAGTCATGGCGATATTGCGTTCGGTAGGAAGCGATTCCGTGGTGGATTCAGTCGAACTCAACGACCTTCGCACATTGGTCAACAGTACCCAATACGTGATGCCAGCGCATGTGCGTGGATTGGCTCGCAACACAGTTACCGACAACCCTGCGAATCTTAGATTCCAAGGACAAACGGCTGGCAACTTGACCGCAGGATCATCGTCGACGTTGCTCAATCGGTTGGTCGACAAGTGGTTCCTCGGTGCCGACTTGCCGACGGTGACGGTGTCGTCTTTGGCCTACTCATCCGCTGTCGGAACTCTTTTCAATGTCGGACCTTCGCTTACGGATGTGAAGCAGGGAATGGTTGGAGATTGCTACTTCCTGGCTGCTGCCGGATCGATTGCGAGCAGAAACCAGCAAGCGATTCGCGATATCTTTGACGACAACGGGGACGGAACGTTTACTGTGCGTTTCTTCGGACGCAACAGCAGCGGCGTTGCGACACCGGACTACGTAACGGTCGATCGTCGTCTCCCGACCTACTCGGGAGTCTACTTGTACTATGCCGGTTACGGTTTTACTTCAAACAGTCCTTCCACTGTTCTTTGGGTTGCATTGGCTGAAAAAGCATACGCTCAATGGAATGAGACCGGCCGCGCTGGTCGCGATGGCACCAATAGCTATCGGGGGATCGAAGGGGGCTGGATGTCGTATGTCAATTTCCAAATACTTGGATACAACTCCACCAACTACAGTTTCGCGACGACAACTCAGCAAACATTGATCAATGCTATTGGGGGCGGTCAAGCGGTCACTGCGGGGACGAAAGCCACAGTTGCCAGTGGTTTGGTAGCTACTCATGCGTATTCGATCACAGCATACAATAGCTCGACGGGTCGATTTACGTTGCACAATCCATGGGGCAACACCCATCCGGCTCCTTTGACCTGGGGCGAGTTGCAGGCCAATTTCAGCATGTTCACGACTACGGCACCGCAGGGGTCTGGTGGCGAGGTTGTCTCTAGTGGATTTCGCAGTCAATTGTTGGTGATGGGGGAATTGGTAACTGCGCCCACTTCACTCGTGCATCGTCTAGATATCGGTCTAGTGTCCAGCCTATCAGAACAACTGCCGCGGTCGGCCGGTTGCGAAGCAGAATTGATTGCGATGGCATGGTTGGAAACGGATCAGTCGACGGAATCATCAGCACTGGAGACAATAGACCTCCCGAGCGATGTCTTGGAAGAAGCATCGATTGATACCGAAATCGAAGGGGATGCGACGAGCAATCGCGTGCTGAAGGATCTCGCCTTAATGGACTTGTACATCAGCGTGGCCTCGCGTTAGGCCATTGAATTGCGATCTTGGCTTATGGATCTTTGGAAGTAAATAAAAAAGACTCGGGGATATCCCGAGCCTTTTTCGTATCAGCAAAACGTATCAGGTATTCCGTTCAAACCGCAGCTTAGGTGCTAGCGGCTGGAGCAACCGGGGCTGCGGGTGCAGCTGGTGCCACCGGTGCCACTGGTGTGTTGCTTGGTGATACCGGTGCCGGTGGCACAACAGGCATGACCTGCATGGTACCCGAGTCGACTGCGGTTCCGCAATCGCTGCATGGAGCGGTCATCACAGCGGACGAACCGCAACCGCAAGCAGGTGTGGCTTCGCAGCCACAAGCTGGTGCTGGAGCTGGTTCGCAGCAGCTAGGAGCAGCACCGCAATCGCAGCGGGAAGCCTTGCGTGCATGAAGACGAGCGAGCAAGCCTACGCGACCACCGCAATCCGAGCCACCGCAAGCGGGTGCTGGAGCGGGTGCACAGCAATCCGAATGAGCTCCACACGAAGCCTTCTTCGAATGCAAACGAGCGAGCAACCCCCCACGGCCGCCACAATCGGATCCGCCGCAATCGGCCATCGCCGACGAGCTAAACGCTGCCACCGCCAAGGCGGCAAAAGCCATACCGGCCAAACGAATTCTAACCATACTACACTTCCTCCCGAGAGAACAAGAAACATGATCCACGCAAAACACCTCGATGCACATCCTGATTTATGGATCCGAGCCTGACTGTACCTCGTCGTCCCGACCGTGCGGCACCTCTTCGCAAGCAACTGCTTTGTAAAGATTTGCCGGTTAGGGGCTTTGCGCAATTTAGGTAAAACGGAAGAGTAGCAAACTTCCCACTGCCGTCAACACGGGGAGCAAAGACTTTCAGGGACAAAATCAGCCCCCCGACTGGGGACATCTGCACTGTGCGATGAAACCGCAAAAACTAGGACAAGTTTGATCTAATCATTTCGAGGACGACTCAACAGGAAAGAGCGAATCGTGTATCCTCGTCGGATCGGAGTTTACGTGTCATCGAACCGAAGCGGGTTTTATATCCGATTCGCAAAACGATTGCAAAAGAGGATTACCTATAGTGTTTCTGCCACTGGGCGTTTTTTCGCAGTATATCTTTGGATCTCTGTTATTCTTGCTCTCTTTGTTCATCATCGGGATCATCCTGTTGCAACGAGGCAAAGGTGGGGGCTTGACCGGCGCTCTGGGGGGGCTCGGCGGTCAAAGTGCCTTTGGAGTGAAGGCGGGAGACCTGTTCACTCGCATCACTGCCGTCGCTGTCTTGATTTGGATTTTTGTTTGTGCCCTGGCATGTCGCTGGTACCTCCCAGAGGATTTGGACATTGCGGCTGACCCCGGTAGCTCGACGTCCATCAGTAGCCCTGCGGGTGCGGGGTCAGAAATCCCAGGATTGGATTTGCCCCAGGAAACGGTGCCTGGTTTACCGAGTTCGCCAGCCTCGCAAAATCCCCAGCAAACACTTCCACTTGATGGGACAACATCGCTCAATTTACCCCCGCAAACGCCAACAACAGGCGCGGGCTCAACAGACGCGGGTACAACGGAGTCGGCTGTTCCCAAATCGGAATCACCCAAGCTGGAATCGAGTGCACCTGAAACTCCCGCCGCTGCGGAACCTCCCGCAGTTCAGTCAACCTCCGAAAAACAGCCGTAGCTCCAAGGGGCCATTCCTTTGTTGCAAAGCATGACGGGACACGGCCACGCCTCTTTGAGGCATGGTCCATTTACGATCGATGTCGAAGTTCGCACGGTAAACAACCGATTCCTTAAGGTTGCGTCTAAGGTCTCGGAATGGGTGTCTCCGATCGAGATGCAGCTGGAAGGTATCGTTCGCGATTTCGTTCGTCGCGGTACGGTTTCCGTCTCGGTGCGTGTTACTCGAGACGATCAGGCTCGTGCAGCGACCGTTTGCCAAGCTACGCTTCGTAGCTATGTAGAAGCGGCTAAGGCAGCATTCGCTGGCACAGCCACCCCGTGGTCAATCGAGTTGGGTTCGTTCCTGCAGCTTCCCGGAGTTCTGGAATCAGCAGGAAACTCCGACTCTGAAGAGTTGCTGGACAAAGTGGCACAGGCGGTTCGAGATGCCTTGGAAGACCTGAACAGAATGCGATCCAAAGAGGGACAGGCTATGGCAGAGCAACTTCTCGATGGCATTCGGCAGATTCTGGCTCTGCGAGCTAAGATTGAACTAAGGGTCCCGCAAGTTCTCGAGGAGTATCGGAACCGACTCGAACTACGGGTGCGTACGAGTCTGTCGGATCTCGGGCACTCGGTCGATCGCTTGGATATCGTGCGAGAAGTACTTCTGTTTTCGGATCGTTGCGATATCCGAGAGGAGTTGGTGCGACTCGCCAGCCACATCGATCAGTTTGAACAAACTATTCGAGTGGCCGATTCACAAGGTCGGCGACTCGATTTCCTGATTCAAGAGTTATTGAGGGAGACCAATACCGTTGGTTCTAAGGCAAACGACGCCTCAATCGCACACGACGTAGTGAGCATCAAGACATTGATCGA